>DASRJJ010000136.1:0-7605 GCA_035649555.1 Saccharimonadales bacterium (SeqCode) | reverse complement strand
GACTGCCCGCTGTACTTAATGGCGTTGTCCAGCAGATTGCTTACAACTTCGTACATACCAACGCGGTCGACCCCAACCGTCGGCAAATTGTCGGTAATAGTGACCTCTATCTCGACACCATGCAGCCGTGCGCGCAAGCTTATATCATCCACGGCGGCTTTAACAATATCTGGCCACGATTCTTCGTGAAGTTTGAGGGTCAGCCTGTCGGTTTCGATGCGTGATACATCCAAAATGTTATTGATAAAGCTGCTAAGCTTTTGGGCGCTAGCTTTCATTTTATGCATAAAATCGGTGAGTTCGGGGTCTAGCTTGCCATCCAGTTCGTCTTCGAAGGCCTCGATATAGCCGCGCAGCAAAGTAACCGGCGACCGTAGTTCGTGCACTGCCAATGCTAGAAAACCCAAACCTTGGTCGTCTTTTTCGTACTGCTTGGTGTGGTCAAAGAACACCAGTAGCGTTTCGTAACCTTCGGGGTTGGATTGGTTAAAATACGCCGCTAGGTCAAATTGGCGGGTAATGTTTTCGGCCGGAATTGCAGCCTTGACGTGCTCCCAGCGTTTGCTTGCCACAGCCTTGTTAGTCTTGGCCTCGGCCAACCACTTGTCAAATGTTGGTGCAGCGGCAAACGACATGTCGAGCACCGAGTAGACATTTTGCCCGGTTATATCTTGGACCTCGCGCTTTAGGTACATGGCCGCAGCTTTATTGGCGAACAGCACGTTTTGTTCTTTGTCGAGTACTAGTAACGGCAGTGGTAGACTGTTGGCCACAAAATCGGCCCCTAAGTTGTGCGGCTGCTTGCCGGCGGCTTTTTCTACTTCGGCTACGACGCTAGACAATTGGTAAATGTGTGTTACGAGGTTGGTGACGAGTTCCATACCTAGTGGGCTACTTTTAAGTTCCGGCGCTGGAACGTTGGCCGAATCGGGCGAGACGTGCATAATCGCCTGCGACACCAAACGTACTGGTTTAGTCAGATAAGTCGTGCTAACTGTGGCGATCAGCAAACTAAGCGCAACGGCAAGCGTAATCGATAAAAAGAGTAGCCCCGAAGGATTAGCATGGAATACCTCAACACCCACCCACCAGCCAAGAATAATCAGCCCATTGCTAGCCAGCATCATCAGGAGTAAATGGTTCCTGACTTGCGTGGCGAAGCGTTGAAAATTATCCATGCTCTAAGGCGCAAAGGTTATTCTGTCGCGCCCACCCACCACGGTAAACCAGGTTTGGCCAGGGTTAAGTGCCAGCGCGTTGCCGTTTTTGTCGGTAAAACTAAAGTTAGTGGTGTTACTGTCTTTTTTCCAGGTGCCTTCGGTGGCAATACCGTCCTGGAACACGACAACTTCCCCGCTCCCAATGGTACCGTAGGTGGAATAAATACCACTTTTGCCCTGCGCCATAATTAGCCCTACTACGACTTTTGGCGACAGTTGGGTGCCCGAACGTTCATCGGTGTGGGCCTTGCCGCCTTCGCTACGCTTGTAGGTGTTGGTGGTGGCGTCGTAGTCGTAGTGTACGTTAAAGTTAGCGCTGGAGATGTTAAAGTCGATTTTTTTAGCGGTTGGTGCGGCGTTTGGCGCTTCGGCCTTGCGTGCTAGGCTGGTGTAGTTTGCTTTGCCATAGCCTTTATGTGCTTCGTATTCGCGCAATTTAGCGATGCTGGTATAGAGGTTGTGTGGCGCCGTGCGGTTATTGACCCGCCAAAAGTAATTAGAGTTGTGGTTGAGATCTTTCGCACCAGTCGATTTAAGCAAGTTAAGCCCGTCCGCACTGCCACCAGCGTGCGCAATGGCTGCATCAAACCCTAATGCCCACTGGATATAATATGGGCGCACCGAGCGCACTGGGCCGATGTAATCGGGCTCGCTGTCCTGGAAAAGGGTCAAACAGCGCGTAATGCCGCCCTCGGCAACCGCTTCGAATACAACCCCAGCGCCAAGCAGGCCCGATTGCGGCCGGGCGTCCATGCTGTTTTCGATCATAATACCGGTAACCGGCCGTTCATTCACGCTTTTATCTACTTGTAGCCCAGTGAGGTTAGAGGCCACGGTTGTTGGTTCGGGTGGCGGGGGCGGTACTTCCTCTTTTTGTTCTACGACCACCGGTTTTTTGTCGTCCTTTAGTAAAAAGAACAGCCCAATACCGCCGCCAATAACTAAAACGCCAGCCACAACCCCTATAATAATCCACTGTTTTTTGGTGATGCTTCGCAGCCACTCCTTAAAAGATTTTTTTTGCTTTGGGGCGTGTAGGTGTGTGCCGACCACAATGTCGGAAGCCTCTGTATCTGTTGGCATTGGCCCAAGGTTGCGTTCGGTGTGGGCGGCCGCATTTTTAGAAGGTGTAACAAGATTATCTTGATGTTGCCTGCGCCGTGGCAAGAAATTATCCATAGCCTCCATTGTAACAATGCTTATGATTGCTTGGCCAGAGGCATTTAGGTACCTTTGATTAATGCATTACAATGTGTATAAATTTGTTTATGTCATATGTTAATTTAAATCCCGACAACGACCCCGGCGGCGTTACTGGCGAAGTACTACATGCACTAGCCGGAGATTTTAATGATTATTTTAGTCGACATGCTGCACTAGGAGGTCAAATTGAACTGGTGGCCGCAGCACAAGGCGAACCAATTTTTGTTGATCCGACTATTGCCGAAGCGGCTGCCGAAGCAGAGGCTGGGCTTAATTTTGTAGGCGGACTATATAAAGTTGTACAAGAGGTTCGTGCCTGGGTGGTAGCATTGACCCCAGAAGAATTTGCCGAAGCCACACCAGGGCTCGAAGCGTTTGCCCCTGGTTATGACTGGGCCGATTTTTACGAACGAAATAGGCTGCGCGAACCCGGAAAGGTCGGCAAAGCTATCCGCCCGGTATTGCGCATTCTCGGTGTCTCGAGCCTCCCTATTGGCCCAAAGAAAATAAAGGCTAAAGGGCGTTAAGCATTGCGTCGATGCGGCGCAGGCTGACTTTTTTGCCCAGAACAGCCAGTGTTTCGGCTAAATTGGGACTGGCTGGAGCTTGGGTGGTGGCAATACGAACCAGGCTAAACAAAACACCCGGTTTTTGGTTAAGCACCGACAATAAGTCGTTTAGTCGTTCGGTCAAATCGTCCACAGAAAAATCACTTTTTTCTAGCGTAGCTTTAGCGTTAATTAGCAACGTCCTAAGTTCGCTTGGCTCTATTTTTTTTAACTGCTTGCTGGTCTGCCACAGCTCTGAGTTAACGGGTAGATCGGTAAAAAAGAAGGTGGTTAGCTCTGGCAGTTCGGCAAAAAATTTGAGCCGTTCTTGCACCAAGCCGAGTACCTGTTTTTTGTAAGTGTCATCGTATGTTTTGGCTTCGGCTGGCCAGAATAGTTTACTGCGTTTGTATAGGTCGCCGAGTGGTAGTGCGCGAATATGTGCGCCGTTCATCCACAACAGGCGTTGTTCGTCAAAGTGCGCGCCGCTTTTTTGGACGCGCTCCAAACTGAACTTTTCGACGAGTTCCTCGGCGCTAAAAATCTCTTGTTCGGTGCCATCGTTCCAACCCAGGGACGCCATAAAGTTCATCAAGGCCTCGGGCAAGTAGCCTTCCCTGGTGTAGTCCAAAATATCTTTGGCGCCATCGCGTTTGGATAATTTCTTTTTTCCGTCAGGGCCAAGGACCACCGGCAAGGTAGCGAGTACGGGCCGTTCAATCTCTAGCGCTTCGTACAGGTTTAAAAAGCGCGGCGTACTGGATATAAATTCGGACGAGCGGATGACGTGGGTGCACTCCATTAACAAATCGTCGATGATGTGCGCAAAATTATACGTTGGGTAACCGTCCGCCTTGATGATAATAAAATCATCAATGGCTTCTTCGCCGGCGGATAAGTCGCCCATAACGGCGTCATGCCAGTGGTAAGCTTTGGGTTCACTTTTAAAGCGCAGGGCCTGGGTACCATCCCACTCGGGCGGGTTCTGGGGCCGGTGATTGCGGAACAAAAACGGTTTTTTAGCGGCAATAGCCTGGACGCGGAATTCCTCTAGTTCTTCTTTAGTGTATGGGTCGGCGTAGGCCCTGCCCTTGGCAATTAGTTTTTCGGCCCATTCTTTGTAAATCGCCAGGCGCTCGCTTTGCCTGTATGGTGCAAACGGTCCGCCCTTCTCGATACCTTCGTCCCACTCCAAACCCAGCCAACGTAAGCTGTCCATAATATGTTGCGCGCTACCCTCTACCTCGCGGACTTTGTCGGTATCTTCCAAGCGCAAAATAAAGTGCCCTTTGGTTTGGCGGGCGAGCAACCAAGCAAACAGCGCGGTACGTACACCACCAACATGCAGATAGCCGGTGGGGCTGGGTGCAAAACGGGTTCGTGTAAGTTTCATTTGATTAAGTATAACAGATGAGACCGAGGTTTGTATTTTTGATTAAATATAAAAAATATGTTAGAGTATAAAATATTATGGCGGAACATCAGCTTAACCCTTTTATTGGGCTAAAAAATCGCCTTGCAGCCAAAGCAGCAATTGCCTGTACGGCTGTTGCGGCAATGATTTTAGCTCAGCCATTGTCCGAAGACCTCAGCCGCGAATCGACCGTTCAAGAAGCGCAAATTGCAAACGGCATAGAGGCCGCTTTTGGACAGGCCCGGATAGTCCGGTGTGTAAGTTCTGAACAGTTGGCCCGCCGCAGTAATCCCCTGGTGGCTGCTCGTGCCGATCACGTGGGAGGTGTTGCTTGGCCGGGCCTGCCTTTTATTTGGCTGAACCAAAAAGAATGTGACGCTATAAGCTTGTTTATCGCATATCCGCCACAAAAATCCTACGAGATCAGGAGCGGACAAGCCCGAGCATTGTTTAATGCTGTTCATGAATACCGCCATACAGTCGGGACATTACAAGAAGACCGGGCTAACTGTGAAGCGCTGCAAACTATGGGTGAGCTTGGTGAGACACTTGGTGCACCAGCGGAGTTAAAAAAGGATATTACCCAGTTTGCAGCGCTAGGTTTCGAGGCTTTAGTAAACAAATACGAGAAGACTGGGCAATCGGAAATCATTGCCCCCTATAAATTAGACAACTGCTTGGCCGGGTCTAGCTATGACTTGGGCATCTTGCCTGCTGCCAACTTCCCCTGGCCTTTACGATAGTTCGCCCTATCGTTCCCGGTGCTGCTTGCGGCACATCAATTAAATCCTATTTGCATAACTGGTCAAACAGCGTATTATTAAATTTTTATGAACGGAGTATACAATGACTATCCCAGAGCAGTCGCCCCATGTACTTTTTGAACAGCCCAAGGGCGAAGCTCATGCGCAAGCCATATATGTCCCAGGATTTGGGGATACGCCAGACGGCCCATTCGGTGCGCTGCTACGCCGCCGCTTGCTTACGAACGGCATTGCCGTAGCTACGGTGCTTTCGTCGGAGCCTTTGGGTGCGAACTCTGGTGTAGGCACGATTCCACTTTCTAGCCAAACCGAACGTTTTTTGGACGTTGTGGAGCAGACAGACCCACGTTTACCTGTTCATGGTATTGGAATGTCGCAAGGCGGTTTTGTGGCATCCGAAGCCTTGTTGCTATTTCAAGATGAAGGACGCGAGCCCAACGGCAGTTGGTTTGCGGTTAATACACCTGCTACCGGACCCTATCAACGACTAAAGCCCCAACTACTTCCTTCTATGGCCCCATCAACCGCCGGAACAGTGTTAGATCCGCAGAATCGCAGGATTGCCGTATCTCATCGTTATTGGCAAGAGGTGGAGGGCCTTGATCCCTTGGCTCAACTAAAAGAAGCCTACCAAAGTCCGGCATTTAACGTTGTCCTAGCTAGTCAGGACCAGGTTCTAAAAGAGGAAGTCCATGAGATGGCTGAAACATTTCGTGGTGTAGACCCAAAACGACTACACGTTATCCAGGGTGCCGACCATTACCTAAGTAATCATAAAGGTCGCCATCGCCGTTACGCAGTTGGCCTAATTGTTGGAAACATCCTTGCGGCAACCAACCGACAGTTACATGCTGCCGGCGATGGCGGCAATGTCGTCCTTACCTAGCTGGGCGTTGCCGGTAATGTCGTAGCGCACGCCGCCACTTACCCAGCTGGCTATATCATCATAGATATAAATCGTGCGGCCTTTGCTTTGAATGTGTTCGCTGCCTGCAGTTGCGATAATTTGGTCGCCCAACGTTTGGCTGTTCCAGTCGGTGGGTTGTTGGGTGAGCTGGAAGTTCCGGTCGCCCGAACGGTAATGGAGCACAATTTGCCCTGGTCGCTGCTTGATATCAACTAATTCGTAGCCAGTTGGATTGTGCGAGGGCAATTGCGCGGTAAAGCCGGCTTGGAACGAAGCTATCTTCATTTCGATACCCGATAAATTGAGGTAAGTAAGCAACCCGCCTAACATTAAACACACAACAAGTAGGGTTGTTACGCCAGCCAGCCGTCGTCTTCGACGATGTTTTTGCGAATGTTGCTGTACGTGAGGTTGCTCGTGGCTGTTGGCGCGGGCAATCGCTGCCTCGAATATATCAGGTTTGGTATGTTGCAAGGCTTGCTTATGAAGGTGCTTAGAAGCTTGAACCGGTGCAGCGACCGGTTCGAAAATGTGCGGCTGGGCTACTGGCGAAGCAGAACTAGTAAAATGCTTTACCGCCTGGCTTTTGGGTGTTTTTGTGGCGCGGTGTTGGCGCAGCGGGTCGACAGTATGTACTGAATGTTTCATGGCCACTGCCGATACCGGCCGGGCCATAAGTTCGGTCGGCGCCTGTGTTTTTATGGCTTGCTTCATTGTGACGGCCGGTTTGTGCACCGCACGGCGCATAAGCGTTTTGGCGGCTTGTGGCCGATGGGCTTTGACTGGTTTGCCGTGGTCGTGGCGGATTGGCCGGCGTGCGGCGCGCTTAGCTGATGCAGATTCGTGGAGTGAGTGAAGTGATGAAGCGCGTACGACACCGTCGATGTTTCGTGGACTAACGCGCGCAGGCGGCAATGGTTCGGCAACCGAGGTATGGCTTTTGCCAAGTAATTCGCCGGTAGAGGCGTCGTAGCGCTTGCCGTTAAATTCAATGACATTGTCGTCTGGCATGTATCCTCTTTATCAACTAAGCGTAAGTTATATGTATAGTACCGCGCCATAGGCTTCTACATCAAGTCTACTCAATGGTAGTCCACCGCTTCTCGCCAACTGTTACCCAAGGTTTTACCTTGGGAGTCCGCGATTTTTGGCGCAATAATTGGCCTCCGTATATGACTGATCAGTTTAATCTGTCGTACAAATAGTTGCAGACCGCCCAAGAAGTTCTATAATGAACTACAGCTCATGGATTTTCTTGATCCCGAAAAACAAAAAGCCCACGCCCGCCGCCTAATTGCCGGCTATATCTTAATTGGTATGGTAGTGCTGCTTTCGGCTATCATTTTGCTATACCAAGCATTTGGCTACAGCATTGATCGCCACGGGCGGATTTTTCAGAACGGCTTAGTGTTTATCTCTTCCCTGCCAGATCGTGCAGAAATTTATGTCGATGGCATGCGCGAAAGTAGTACCACAAACGCTCGCCTCGCCCTGCCCGCCGGCCAGTATGTGTTTGAGATAAAACGCGAAGGCTACCGTACTTGGAAGC
>DASRJJ010000135.1:0-2337 GCA_035649555.1 Saccharimonadales bacterium (SeqCode) | reverse complement strand
AAGCTACGGGACAATTACCACCTACACAAAATCTTTAAAAATTTTGTTGTTCAAGAGTGGCTAAGACCAGCTTGCCAGCAGCTACCCTTGAGTCTGTCGCCATGGCTTCAGCCCAAACTTGATCTAGGACATCCAGGCCAGGAACACCCATAGCCCGAGCAACAGCATTGTCTGCTGCGGTAACAAATGGGTCGCAACACACGGCCATAGCTCGTGCGGCAGCAGGAAGGTCTGCCCGCTTAATATCTAAAATCACAGCAGGCATAGCTGGCGTAGCGTTCGGTGAAGGCTTAACCCAAACCTCTGGCAGTTTTGCTTTAGGGTTCATACTTGTAATACTGTCGGCGGAAAACGGAACTTCCACGGCCAAACGGCCCAATTGCTTACCCTGCCGGGCGGCTTTTTCGCCTTTCCATCTCTCCAAATACGCCTGAAAAGCTGTCCAGTTTGCCGCATTTTGGGGGTTACCTAGGTCACCGAATTCGACAATCGTCAGAAACGGAATATCGCAGCGTGCAAAAATTTTTTTAGGGTTAAAATCACCGATGGTCGAACGGCCAAGATCTACTGTTACTGTGCCATTGTATATTTCACACATATCCCCCACAACAGAAGTGAATGGGCCATGCATAATATCTTGTTGGGAAAGTTCATTTGCTAGTTTCATACGACATACTGTAACTGTAAAAATATCCTGTTGTCAAAAATCTGTTGGAATAAATATGCCAACTGCCCGGTGCTGGAATGTTCAAGTTGCGTTAAACTACGTTTTAGAATTTTCTAAAAGGTCGTTTGTTAGCACGTAATTAAGCATTTTTTGCTGGCGGTCGTAAGTAATCTCTTTTAAAAGGTCCTGCGGCTTTTTCCAGGCATAGGCATCGTGCTCGTAGCTGAGTGTAATGGTTGGATCGCCGGTAATGTGTTCGACAAATAGTAGCCAAGTGCCACTGCCGTGCCTAGAACCAAGCGTTTTAGACTTTGTAGTCATTTCGCTAAAGGCAAACACTAACTGGGGGTCTTTAAGCGTTAACCCGGCCTCCTCCTTGGCCTCACGGATGGCGGCGGCGTGCATATTTTCGCCAGCATCTACCCATCCCCCGGGGAAATCCCATTGCCCGGGCCGGCGCTCGTCGGTTTGGCTTCGGCGTAGGGCCAGCACCTCGCCCTTTTTGTTGACGACTAGAACTTTAGAGACAACGAATGATTTCATACATTACTGCTTAGTGAAGCGCTCAATTGATTCTTCGATGATTTTTTTGGCCTCGGCCACGCCACCCCAACCGTTGACCTTGGTACTGCCCGGTTTTTTAAGGTCCTTGTAGTGTGTAAAATGATGTTCGATTTGTTGCTTCCAGCGTTCGCCGAGGTCATCAAGCGATGTGATACTATCGCCGGTGTTACGGTCGTCGGCTGGCACCACCACAATTTTGTGGTCGGCCTCGCCATCGTCGGTAAAGTTAAGCACGCCGATAATCTTGGCCTCGAGCCAAATACCGGTAGGCAATGGCTCGGCACAGACAATTAAGGTATCTAACTCGTCGCCGTCTTCATCCAGGGTTTGGGGGATGAAGCCGTAATTGCACGGTTTAGCGAAAATCTGCGGCTCTACACGGTCTAGCATAAACGCAGCGCGCTTGCGGTCCCATTCGATCTTTAACATCGAGCCTTGCGAAATTTCCACCACGGTGTTCACAGTACCGTTTTGCCAGTCACCGGGGGTCAACACAAGATTAAAATCGGCCATACAAACTCCTTTTATTGCTTGAATGTATTGTACTATAAGATGAGAACTATGAAAATTATTGGGCATCGCGGGGCGCGCGGGCTAGCGCCCGAAAATACGCTGGCGGCAATTGAAGCCGGAATTAAGGCAGGGGCTGACGAAATTGAAGTTGATGTGCGTGTAACTAAAGACGGCATACCTGTTTTGTGGCACGACAAAACATTGCAAGGGCAGACCGTTGCCCAATCTGTCTACGCCGATTTAAAAACCGCCAAGCCCGACCTCGTTACACTCAGTGAGGCTTTGCATCATATTGCTTCTCGCACACCGGTCATCCTGGAAGTCAAGCCGGACGAACCGGTTGCCCCAATTATCGCCGTCGTCAAAAAGTACCTGGGCAGCGGTGGGCACGCCAGTGACCTACGGTTTGGCTCGTTCAGCCAAAAAACGCTGCTTGGCCTACACAAGGCGATGCCTACCATCCGTACTATTGTCATCGAGCGGTGGTCGGGTGTGCGCGCCGCTTGGCGCGCACACCAGCTTGGGACCAAATACATCTGCATGAATTACAAATTTTTGTGGTGGGGCTTTATAAAAAGTATGGCTAACAGCGG
>DASRJJ010000134.1:0-15838 GCA_035649555.1 Saccharimonadales bacterium (SeqCode) | reverse complement strand
TTCGTGCTGTTCTGGTAGGGATTCGGTTATTATAAATGTCGGCGGGGGGGCTGCCTGACTGAGCTGGTGCCAGAATTTTCGGTATACATCCAGCCCATCGACACCAGCAAATAATGCTTGTTTTGGTTCGTGCGATGCGGCGTTGTTAATGGGGTAATCGTCCGGCACATACGGGAGGTTTGCCAGCATAACATCATACGGTTTACTGATTGCTTCTAAAAGATTAGCCTGGGTAATTGTAGCGACTGGAAGGTAGATTTGAGCATTCTGTTTGGCGACGGATAAGGCTTTAGGGTCCACATCAAACAGATCTACTATGGCGTTTTCAAGCTCTAACCCCGCGGTAATGCCAATGCAGCCCGATCCAGCGCCGATATCGGCAATGTGTATTTGTTTAGGTAGCCCAAGTTGGGTAAGTAGGGTAATCATGCTTTCGGTTTCGGGCCTAGGAACCAGTACGGCTTTAGTGACAATAAACGTACGGCCATAAAAAAATACCTTACCTCGAATGTAGGCAAGGGGGGTATGTTTGGCCCTTTGCGCAATTTTTTTGTTCAACTCTACCTCTGTTGTTGGTGGTATTTCTTGCTCGGGGTGGGCTAAAAGGCGTGCACGATCTTTGTTAAAAGCGTCTTCTAAAAGCATCAGGCAATCGAGCCGGGCAGAGCCGATATTATTAGCATTAAGCGTTTTTTGAGCTTTTTCCAGCCAAGTATCAATGCGCATGGACATGTGTCAAAATATCTTGCACTATTTTTTCTGGGGTTTTGGCAGCAGCAACTTTTAGAGTTCCCAAAGCAACAGATTGTTTAACGAATTCCGCTTGTTCAGCCAAAAGGCGCGTTTGCATTTCGGGGAGTTTGCCGTAATCATGTTCAGTTCGTTCCATAATTCTTCGGCGTTGTGTTTTGGGCGGCAATACCAAGACAAAAACTTTGTCGAACAGATAATGAAAATCCAGTTGATTATGCGCGCTACCACACATAAAAAGTTCATCATGCGTTGCTAGAAGCTTAGACAAAACGGGCGCATTCCAGTGCCATGCGTTCTGCGTCAGATCCATTGGTTTGCTGTAATCTACCTTTACAGGCGAACCGGTCTTAGGGTTTACCCAACCCGCCAAGCCTTCCACTCGGTCCATATCAAAAGCACAGTACCCTTGTCGCTGTAACTCCTTGCAAACGGTTGTTTTCCCGGTACCGCTCCGCCCAGTAATAAGATAAGCACCCATGCCAGATTTACTGTCCTTCTTGAATCAGCTGCCGTTCGTAATTTTGCAACTTTTCGGCCAGGTCGTCGATTTCACCATTTAGTGCGCCAGGGATGTTGCTGCGGGAATAGCCAATACGGTGGTCGGTAATTCGGTCTTGCGGGAAGTTGTAGGTGCGGATTTTTTCGCTGCGGTCGCCGCTGCCAATTAACTTTTTGCGCGCATCGCTCAACTGTTTTTGTTCTTCTTCTATCTTTTGTGCCAACAAGCGGGCGCGCAAGACGCCCAATGCCTTTTCTTTATTTTTTATCTGTGACTTTTCGTCCTGGCAGGTTACTACAATGCCGGTGGGCAAGTGGGTAATGCGTACGGCTGAATCGGTGGTGTTGACACTTTGGCCACCGTGGCCGCTAGAACGGTACACATCGATTCGTAGGTCATTAGGGTTAATTTCGATATCGGTTTCTTCGGCTTCCGGTAATACAGCGACTGTTACTGTAGACGTATGGATACGCCCTTGGCTTTCGGTGGTCGGCACACGCTGCACACGGTGTACACCTGCTTCGAACTTGAGTTGTTTGTAGATGTCCTCGCCGCGCACACCGAAGATAATTTCTTTGAATCCACCAACCTCGCTAGGGCTTTCATCGATGAGCTCGACTTTGTAGTTATGACGTTCGGCCCAGCGCACATACATGCGGTAGAGGTCGCCAGCAAACAGACTGGCTTCGTCGCCACCGGCGGCAGCGCGAATTTCGACCACTACATCGCGGTCGTCGTTGGGGTCTTTGGGGGTAAGCACTTCCTCTAGGGCGGTGCTGTTGCGGGCAAGCTGTTCCTCAAGTTGTGTCAGCTCTGTCTTGGCCAGCGACGCAAGCTCGGAATCGTCACTGCTGGCTAACTCTTGTGCCGCGGCTTTTTGCTCGATTAAGCGCATATGGTTATCAAACAACGCAACGGTAGACTCAAGCTGGGTGCGTCGTTTGGCTAGCTTGGGGTACTCAGGCGAACTGTAAATAGTCGGATCGTCTAGGCGCTTGGTTAATTCGGCTAGTTCTTGGCGGAGATGCTGTTCTTTGTGTTCCATAGTCTTGTCTTAGTATACCTTAGCTACAAAAAACCACCTGGTCTGTCCAAGTGGTTTCGATATGCCAGAGCAGTTAGGCCTGGGCAGTCTTTTTGGCTTCAGCCTTTTCAGCCTTAGCAACTTTGCGTGCGGTTTCTTTTTTGGCGGCGTTCATGCGAGCTTCTTTAGCTTTAGCGGCAGCCTCGGCGCGAGCCTTGAACTTATCGACGCGGCCTTCGATGTCCACAATGCGCTCTTCGCCAGTAAAGAAGGGGTGCGAAGCGGCCGAGATGTGTACTTTAACGAGCGGGTATTCGTTGCCGTCCTCCCATTTGATAGTTTCGTCGCTAGCCACAGTAGAACGTGTCAAAAATGCAAAACCGTTATTGAGGTCCTGAAAAACTACGGGACGATAATTCTTAGCGTGAATGTCTTTCTTCATATTCCTACTATTCTATCTGTTTTATGCGATTTTGTAAAGTGTTAGACCGGGTGGCCGGGTTCGATATGCTTCTGGCCGTTGGTTTTGGCGTGACGTACACTCCATAAAATCGCAGCAGTAATAAAGATGATGCCCAGACTGCCCACAATCCATTCTGGAATTTCAACATGATACAGCTCTAGCATCATAATGGCGCCTAGGAAAGCTATAGCCCAGTGTGCCCCATGCTCTAAAAAGATGTATTTTTTGAGCGCATTGGTTCGCACTAGGTGAATAGTCATAGCCCGCACCCATACCGCGCCAGCACCCAGACCGGCCATAATAATAACCACACTATTGGTTAAGGCAAAGGCACCAATAACACCATCGAGCGAGAAGCTAGCGTCTAGTACTTCTAGGTACATAAAAGCCGCAAAGGCTGCAATGCCAACTTTGCGTAAAGTCTTAGAATGTTTTTCATGCCCACCCATAGCCGCACTAACGATTTGCAGGCCAATATGCAACGCCATGGCGGTAATAGAAGCAATGAGTACGGTTGAGTGCAGGGAAGCATCGACCGTAAAGTACACCACAATCGAGGCCAGGAGCATAACAAACACGGTTAGGTTATCAAAACGCCCCAATTTGCCCAAGTACCGTTCTAGAAAGCCCAGCCAGTGCGTCTGTTTTTGGTAATCAATAAAATAACTGAGCGCAATCATAAGAAGGAATGTCCCGCCAAAGGCGTTGATTATAGGCGCTGATGATTCTAGCTCGTGTGCGTATTCGTCCGGGTGGTTAAGGGCTAGATCCAGGACTTCTTTAAACCCAAACCCAGCCGTAGCCATTACAATAAAGATAGGCAGGGCAAAACGCACCACAAACACTGCAATAAAAATACCGACAGTCATAAACAAGCGCTGCCACAGCGGTGACATGGTTACTAGCACTTTGCTGTTAACTACGGCGTTATCGGCACTAAAGGTAGTTTCGAGCAAGGTTAGAACGATGGTTGTAAAAAGGGCCGTTAAACCAAGCTCCCATCCAACAAAAAACCAAATAAGTAATGTCGCCGAAGCGGCAAACCAATAGATACGAAGTAATCCCAAAAATCCCATAGACTTATCTGTAGCATAGAAAATATTGACTGAATTTACAAGACTTGCAATAGTAAAAAAAGTACTATAGGGGGGATGAGTTATGGGCGAAATCACTGTAATAAGTTATTGGAACCCGCCAATACACGACAAGAGAGTGCCAGGTGCGGATCTTATTATACAACGGGATATTTTATGGCACGTCATACCAGAGACGGTGTTTCTGCATGAAGGCGCCGAATGTTCAATTATTACTCAAAAGTCTGAGATCTTGCGCCAATTGCCCGGATTGCCTAAAGATTTTAATGAAGGAACTATTAGTATTTATCCTGCGGCCAAAATATGGACCCCGGAAGTTATTGATAAGGTAGGCTCTACTATTGTAAAGATGACTAATCGTTACCGCGAAAAGTTTAGGTGGGAGTTACCCTGGTTACCAGTCTTTTACCAACCTGCGTCAAAATAGTAAACAGATTGTCAGACTGTAGGTTTCCTGGTATACTTATGTAGTTATCAATAAGCAGGTTGGGGTTATATCCTCCCGTTGGTTGCCGTGCAGGCGCCTTCCGGGTACCCATACCGAAGAGAAAGGACTTAAAACTATATGGCTACAGTTGACGTAGACATTAAAAAATTACTTGAGGCCGGTGCGCACTTTGGCCACAAAACTAGCCGATGGCACCCGAAGATGGCGCAATATATTCACTCTAAACGGGGTGGCAGTCACATCATCGACTTGACCAAGACGGTCGATAGGTTAGAGAAAGCTTTAGATTTTTTGACTGAGACCGCTAGCGAGGGCAAGCAGATTTTATTGGTTGGTACCAAGCGCCAATCGCAAGACATTGTTAAAAAATTGGCCGAAGACGTCAAAATGCCATATGTAACCGAGCGATGGCTTGGCGGTATGTTAACCAACTGGCCAACGATTAGTTCGCGCGTAAAGCGTTTGCAAGACCTCGAAGCCAAAATGGCTTCGGGCGAGCTGGCTAACAAATACTCTAAGCTCGAAGTGCAGCGCTTTCAAGAAGAAATCGATGCCATGAACAACCTGTACGGCGGCATTAAAAACATGGCCGCCAAACCAGGTGCCGTGTTTGTGTTCGACGTGGTACACGACCACAATGCCGTAAAAGAAGCTCGAAAATTAGGGCTCAAAATTGTCGCTCTCGTAGACAGTAATGCCGACCCAGATGTAGCCACCTATGTTATTCCTTGCAACGACGACGCACTTAAGACTATCCAATTAATTGCCGACTACCTAAAACAGGCAATTGAAGCCGGTAAGGCAAAGTCGGGCAAGGCCCAAAAAATTGACGATAAAAAAGAGGAAGGGGACAAATAACCGTGGCTGTGGACATCGCAGAAATTAAACGTTTACGCGAGCTTACCGGTGTTGGCATGACCGATGCCAAAAAAGCGCTGGATGAAGCCAATGGTGATTTTGATAAAGCCCTGAGCGAAATGCGCAAAAAAGGTCTAACCAAGGCAGAAAAACGCGGCGAGCGCGAAGCCCGCGCTGGCATTATTGGCAGCTACCTCCACGATAACCGTATCGGTGTCCTAGTAGAGGTAAACTGTGAAACCGACTTCGTGGCCCGTAATGATATTTTTACAGGCCTGGTTAAAGACATCGCTATGCATATTGCTGCCTCTGCGCCGCAATACGTTAGTATCAATGACGTGCCGCAAACCGACCGCGAAACAGCCAAAGCCGAGTTTATCGAAAAGGTGAAAGCCGAAGGCAAGCCCGAGAACATGGTTATCCAAATCGTCGAAGGCATGCTCAAAAAACACTTTGCTGAACGGTGCTTGCTAGAACAGCCATTCATCAAAAATCCCGACCAAACGGTAGGTGATTACGTTAAAGAGCACAATGCTCGCCTGGGCGAAAACATCGTTGTCCGCCGATTTAGCCGTATGGCACTTGGCGAAGTACAATAATTTTTTAAAAGGACAACCGCCATTTTTATAGGGCGGTTGTTTGTTTTTATGGAATATCCCCGAGCCACCTATGCGCAGCGTGTAATGCTTGCCCCAGATGCCGACCATTTGGATGCAATGGAGTATGCTGCCCTGTCAACGGGTGCCGCACTTGAAGTGCTGCCTGCAGATACTCCGGCCGAGACGCTCAATACGGCGCTGTATTATGGAAGGGTTGGCGGCGAGCAACAAGACGCTGCCTATTCAGAAGCGTGTACCAGCATGTGTCTTGGTGGGGCCGTCGTGCGTGTTGAAGTAAGGCGAAACTACAACCAAGAACCAGCTAACCTTGACGCTTTTGATGCATGCTACCATAAAACGATGACAGATTTAGCCTGTCTACGCAGTATAATTGCTCGGGTATTGAATCCGACGTATACTGTAAACATTATGTAACAGGGATTATAAACGTCCATGAACCCACAACAAGTAGTCGAAGATGCTAGCAAAAAATTCCAAGCAGCCCTAACACATTTTCAGGAAGAAATTAAAAAAGTACGTACCGGGCGGGCGCATCCGAGCATGCTCGACGGTGTTAAGGTAACGGCTTACGGCAGCGAAATGCCGCTTAATCAGGTGGGCAATGTGATTGCACCCGAGGCACAGCTACTACAGATTACGCCGTTTGATCCGAATAATTTACAGGCTATCGCCAGCGCCATCCGCGATAATCAAAGCTTGGGTCTTAATCCTATGGACGACGGCCGTGTAGTGCGCGTGCCGATCCCTCCACTAACCGAAGAACGCCGCCGCGAATATGTAAAAGTCCTAGGTGCTAAGTTAGAAGACACCATGGTTGCCATGCGTAACATCCGCCGTGACGCTATGGAAGCTATCGATACTGCTAAAAAGGACAAACAAATCGGCGAAGACGATGCTAAACGTCTGGAAAAACAAGTTGATGATGCTATGGCTAAGGTTAAAACTGACGCCGAAACAGCTTCTAAAGCTAAAGAAACCGAAATCATGACAGTTTAGTAGTTCTAACCGTTCTTGTCCTGTACAATAGGTGCTATATGTGGGTTTTGCTTTTGATTTTGGGGATCATACTGTTTGTTGGCCTTGTCGTGGTGCACGAATTTGGACATTTTTTGGCTGCACGCCGTAACGGGGTCGATGTAGAGGAGTTTGGGATTGGCTTTCCGCCCCGCGCCTGGAAACGCCAAACCAAAAAAGGTTTTATTTTTAGTTTAAACTGGCTGCCTATTGGGGGTTTTGTAAAACTTAAGGGCGAAAATGACGCCGCAGACGAGAAGGGTAGCTTTGGCGCTGCGCCATTTTGGGTAAAAACCAAAATTATGTTAGCCGGTGTGGCTATGAACTTGCTAATAGCCTTTGTTTTATTAACGGCTTTGGCACTAATCGGCATGCCTAAAATTTTAGATAATCAGTTTACCGTTAGTAGCGACACAAAAATTATCAGAAATGACGTGTTGGTAGGCTATGTTGAATCTGGTTCGCCAGCCGAAAAAGCAGGGTTACAGGTTCGCGACCGCCTAGTTTCTATTCGCGGCGCAGCTGATGTTTTATATTATGACCAAGACGGAAAGCTTTTGTCCCAAGACCAAGGCCTGGCGGGCGAAGAGTTACCTATAACCTCGGCTGCCCAGTTACCGGAAGTTACTAAGCAATTCCCGGGCCAATTAGTCACCATAACATACGAGAGGAACGGTGAGCGTCAGTCTACAGCAGTTCAGCTGCGTACGGCCGAAGAAGCAAAGGGTAGGGCGTTTTTGGGCGTCTCCCCAACCGAATATACCCTGCAACGATCCACATGGTCGGCGCCGGTGGTTGCTTTGGGGCTCATAAAACAGTTTACTATTGCCACCTTCCAAGGGTTAGGCACGGCTATTACGGCTTTGTTCCAGGGTGATACTGCCAAGGCTAGCGAGCAAGTCTCGGGCCCGGTGGGCATCGTCGTTGTGTTAAAACAGGGCAGCCTGCTTGGCTTTCAATTTATTTTGTTCATTATCGCTATCATTTCGTTGTCTTTGGCTATTATGAATGTTTTGCCAATTCCTGCATTGGACGGCGGTCGTTTTTACGTGTTACTGCTTTCGCGGTTGTTCGGTAGAAAACTCAGCCAAGACATGGAAGAGCGTATTGTCGGCACTAGTTTTATCTTTTTGATTATCCTAATTGTTTTAATTACTATCGTCGATGTCCGAAGATTCTGGTAAACGTACAAACAGCGGTATTGCCTGGAGCCCACTCGTTGCCATACTTCTTACCATCGCAACCTTTATAGTTTCTCAACTTGTCGTTGGTTTGGGGTTTGGTTTAGTATTTGGTGTTTTGGACTGGAATAGCCAGCAAAGCCGGGACTGGATGAGCACATCATTCGGCCAATTTGCCATGATAGCCGTTGGTTCGCTGGTAACGGTAAGTGTGTTGTGGTGGTTTTTACGTGCGCGGCGGGTCAAGTTTAGTGTGCTGGGGTTTTCGCGTTGGCCGCATTGGCGTGATGTCGCTCTTAGCTTGCTTGGTTTTACAGTCTATTTTGGATTATTAATTGCTGCTAGTATCGTCGCCAGCCAGATATTTGGCATTAATACCGAACAAGAACAAGAAATTGGCTTTGAAACTGCCAAAAGTGGCGGCCAGGGCTTGCTGTGGGTATTTTTAAGTTTAGTAGTTTTACCGCCGTTGGTTGAAGAAGTGCTATTTAGAGGGTTTTTATTTGGTAGTTTGCGCGCCAAGCTGTCATTCCAATGGGCGGTTGTAATTACAAGTATTCTTTTTGCTATCCCGCATTTGTTTGCAAGCAGTGACGGGTTTTTATGGATTGCTGGAGTCGACACTTTTGTGCTATCGCTGGTACTTTGTTATTTGCGCGAAAAAACAGGGGCTTTGTGGGCTAGCATTGCCTTGCATGCCATCAAGAATAGTCTCGCCTTTATCTTTATTTTTGTTGTATAATCGCTAGCAATGAAACGTTACAGTCATGTAATTAGTCCCTGGCTACTCCCGGCCCCCGGCCGTGTATAATTTCTGTATTTACAGTATATTTCTAAATAGGACTAAGCAACATGAAAGTAACCCAACTTTTAACGAAAACAAGTAAAACCGCGCCAGCCGACGAGCAAGCCAAAAATGCCCAACTGTTAATTAAGGCTGGCTATATCCATAAAGAAATGGCCGGTGTCTACGATTATTTGCCCCTTGGCTACATGGTTCTTAACAACATCATGCAGGTAATCCGCGAAGAAATGAACGCCATAGGCGGGCAAGAGCTGTACTTAAGCGCCCTACAACCCAAAGAAAACTGGGAAACCAGTGGTCGTTGGCACGACGATGTCGTTGATGTGTGGTTTAAGACTCGTATGCACGCCGGGGAGGGCTTCCATACTGGTCCAGAACTAGGCCTAGGTAATACGCACGAGGAAGCACTCACTGCACTCATGCGTTCGCACATCCAATCGTACAAAGACTTGCCCAAATATGCTTACCAGTTCCAGACTAAATTCCGCAATGAACTCCGAAGTAAAAGCGGCATTATGCGTTGCCGCGAATTTATTATGAAGGACTTGTACTCATTTTGCCGTAATCAAAAAGAGCACGACGCATTTTACGAACAAGCAAAGCAGGCATATATAAGAATATTTGAGCGTCTAGGCCTGGGCAATCTAACGTATGTAACCTTTGCTAGCGGTGGTAGTTTTAGCAAATTTAGCCACGAATATCAGACAATCACTGACATTGGCGAAGATACTATTTATGTGCACGAAGGCAGGCGCATCGCCATTAACAAAGAGGTCTACACCGATGAAGTTTTGGCCGACCTGGGCGTATCAAAAGGCGAGCTAGTCGAAAAACGAGCAGTTGAAGTGGGTAACATTTTTACTCTTGGCACTCGTTTCTCCGAACCGCTTAACCTTACATTTACAGATGAGGATGGTACGAATAAGCCCGTGATCATGGGGAGCTACGGCATTGGCCCGGGCCGGGTGATGGGGACTATTGTGGAGCACTTTGCTGATGAGCGGGGTATTGTCTGGCCAAAAGAGATTGCACCATTCCGCGTATACCTCGTGTCGCTCGGTGGGAGCGCTGAAGTTGAACAAGAAACAGACGTGTTAAATAAGCACTTGACTGACGCGGGAATCGGAGTACTATATGATGATCGGAAGGCCACTTCAGCAGGTGAGAAATTCGCCGACGCCGACCTCCTGGGTATACCGTTTCGAGTTGTTATAAGCGAGAAAACAGTTGCCGCTAAAAAGTACGAGCTAAAGGCTCGGATGGCGCAAGAAACAAAGCTCCTCTCATTAGAGGAACTGATTCGTACGGTCAAATAGTAGGGTGAGAAAACGATACAGAAAGGAATAAGATGAACAAGCAATTTCACTTAACGAAACAAGGTGTAGATGAGTTAAAAACCGAGCTTGAGGAGCTTTTGAGCCAACGCGGTGTAATTGCCGAACGCATTAAAACTGCGCGCGAATTCGGCGACTTGGGCGAAAACATGGAATATACCGCCGCCCGCCAAGACCAAGAACGCAACGAAAGCCGCGTAGCCGAAATTGAACACATTTTACTAAACGCCAAGGTGATTAGTTCACCAAAAACTGACAGTAAAGTAGTGTTGGGTTCGAAGGTTAAGCTTAAGAGCGAGGATGGTAAAACCAAAGAATTCCAGGTAGTGGGGACTGTTGAGGCCGACCCCTTAAATGGTAAAATTTCCGACGAATCGCCGATTGGCAAGGCCTTACTGGGCAAAAAAGAAGGCGAAGAAGTCGAGATAAAAACCCCTGCCGAGACCGCAACATACCGAATTGTTGACATCAGCTAAGGTAGGGTAAATATGGTAGAATCAGTCTATGCATAAAATTAAAGCCATTATTTCAGGATCTGATGGTACACTGCTCGATAGTCTGTATTTTATTCGGCGCGGACAGTACGAGGCCGTAGCGGAATACATGGTAGAGGCCGGTATTGGCCGATTCGACATTCCTTCGTACGAAGAATACGAAAGTGTTATAAATCAATCGGTTGGCGGCAGTACCCGTGATACATTCGAGAAAACACTGCGTCGCATGCTTGGCAAAGGCCACGAGAAGCAGCTAGAAAAAATTGACTTTAATAATCTCGACCGTCGCCTTGGCCCTATCCAAGATCGTCTTGCGCCCCTGTACGTGCATCCGTTTTACGATTTGAACGGGTTTTTGCACTGGATGGGCAAGCAAGGGCTTTACCTAGGTTTGTTCACTAGCGGTAGCCGTTACCATATTATTCGTAACTGGGGTAATGCCTTGCCAGCACTCGGGTACATGGACTTATTCCAAAAGGTTGGCGTAAGCGAAGACGAGAAAATGCATGCCCTAGTAGAACGAGTCAAAGCAACATTTGGTTTACAGAAGTTCACCATTGTTACCTGCGATGATACTGCCGCTACTAAGCCAGACCCCGAAGGTATTGAAAAAACGCTTAAAATGCTTGGCATCAAACCAACCGAGGCAATTATGGTTGGCGACCTAGAAGCTGACATTAAAGCGGGCAAAGAGGCTAGAGTATTAACAGTGGGCATAAGCCATGGCTTTAGCACCGTGGAAGAGCTACAAAAAGCAAACGCCGATAAAGTTGTGCATAGTTTAGCCGAACTTCGCGAGTTTGTAGAATCGCTAAACCAGTAACCATAAGCTTGGTATACTAACGGTATGAAAGCGCAAAAAGCGTTAATTGCCGATTGCTTTCGGGCGGAATATGCCAATGGGGGCTTGGAATGACGGCGCCCAGCTCAAAAGCTCTCTTTGCTGCCGGATGCTTCTGGGGTGTACAGTATTATTTCGACCATGTCCCAGGTGTAGTTAAAACCACCGTTGGCTATACTGGCGGCCATACCAAAAACCCTAGTTACGACGACGTTGCTACGCAGTCAACAGGCCATGCCGAATCTGTCCTAATTGAGTTTGATCCAAGCAAAGTCACATACAAAACCCTTTTAAAACAGTTTTTTCGTATGCACAACCCAACACAAGTTGGCGGGCAGGGCCCCGATATTGGGCCCGAATATCGTTCGGCTATTTTTTATTTTGACCAAGAACAACACAACGAAGCAATCCATATTCGCAACGATACACAGAAAAAACTAGGTAAGCCTATCGTCACCGAAATCAGTCCAGCTGGTCCGTTTTATCGGGCCGAGGAATATCACCAGAAGTTCACCGAAAAAACAGGTTTGGGCATGTGCCATATCCCCTATGCGCCGGTGTAGGCAGCTCCGCATATGTAAGAGCAACTGTGATATAGTTTTTGTATGACTAAGAAAACGACCTCGGAAAAAAAGAACAAAACGACGGCTATTTCGGCGGAGCAATTCCAAAGCTTGCGCAAATGGAACTTATGGGCAGGGTTGCTGCTTGCCGTACAGGCAATAGCAATCGTGATAATCGGTACCAGCAGATCGTATCCGTTAACGACCAACTTTTTAACAGTTGACACATTAGCTAGCGAGGCAACCAAAGGTCAAAGCCTCGCAGCAGCCACTCGTCATTTGTGGGATATGCCGTTGGCTTGGGGCCTAGGGGGAGTTTTACTATTGTTTGCAATCGCTAACTTGGTGGCGGCGTTGTGGGCGCGTAAATGGTATGAACAGCGCTTAGTCAGGGGTCTTAACGACTTACGTTGGCTCTCTTTTGCTGTGGGAGGTGCTGGTTTGCTGGCAACTGTTGGCTTGCTGGTTGGTATTTACGACCTTACGCTGCTGCTCGCAGTTAAGGCATTTATGGTTGCTGGCTGCTTGGGTGTCATGGCTGGCGGTATTATGCGGCAAGCTGCGGGCGATAAAGAAACGCCGTTATCACATGTCGTATGCGGGGTCGGTACGGCTTGTATTGTTGCCGCATTAGTTATTATTGGTATCACTACCGGTGGCGCAGTACTGTATGATGGCCATATTCCAGCCTTCGTATATGGTATTTTAGCCACAACTGGTGTAGCCTTTTTGGCTCTCGGTGGTATTACTCATTTGAGGATTGTGCGCAAGGGCATTTGGGCAAACCCGCTTACCGTAGAACGGGCTTTTTTGGTACTGAGTTTCTTGGCCGTAAGCGCGGTAACTTGGCAGGTGTATGCAGGTGCCCTTAAACCCTAATGCACCTCATTTTTGATTTTGACGGTACCATTGCCGATAGTTTTAAAGTAAATATTTCTATATTTTGCCAAATGACCGGTAGGTCACCAGATCTTCCACGGGCAGAAATAGAGCGCCTTCGTCAATTGCAAACGCGCCAAATTCTGAAGGAATTGGGTATCTCGCTTTGGCAGATACCAGGGCTACTTAAGCAAGGGCGTGCCGAAATGCACCGGCGGATCGGCGAAGTTCGGCCGTTCGCAACAATTAGCCCTACGCTAAAAGAATTGCAATCACAAGGTCATAAGCTGTATATTCTCAGCACTAATAGCCGCCAAAATATTGAAACATTTTTGCAAAAGCACAATTTGCAACATCTTTTTAGCGAGATTTGTGGCGGTATAGGTCTGTTTGGGAAACGGCCCGCCATTAAAACTATCTTGCGTCGAAACAACATATTGCCTAGCGACTGTTTTTATATTGGTGATGAAACACGGGACATTAAGGCAGGTACTAAAGCGGGAATCCGTACCATAGCCGTAGCCTGGGGGTATATGGACGAGCGTGCCCTTGCACCAACCCACCCTTATGCTTTGATCCGAAAGCCCTCTGAACTGTTGACCGTTTGTCGTCCAACCCAATAGCTGCGCGACCTGTTACAATAGGTGGATGAATTATTGGAGGGAGCGCAGTCAGCCGTATAAACCCGGGCAGTCGGCACCGTATAAGGTTAGTCGCAGTAAAATCGAACTGTTTATGCAGTGCAAGCGATGTTTTTGGCTCGATGTGCGGCTAAAAATTAAGCGCCCTGATGGCCCGCCATTTAATATCAATAAAGCTATCGACGAATTGTTTAAAAAGGAGTTCGACAGCTATCGCCTAAAGTCCGAGCCGCATCCTTTAATGGTGGAATATAAGCTAAAAGCTGTGCCGTTTTCGCACAAAGACTTAGATAATTGGCGCGAGACGTTTGTGGGCGTCCAGACATTGCACGAACCAACCAATTTGCTAGTTTTTGGCGCTGTCGATGATATTTGGGTAAACGAGGCCGACGAGCTGGTAGTAGTTGACTATAAAGCTACGGCAAAAGATAAAGACGTAAGTATCGACAGTCAATGGCAGATCAGTTACAAACGCCAATTGGAGGTCTATCAGTGGCTTTTGCGTCAGAACGGTTTTGCTGTTAATTCCACGGGCTACTTTGTATACACCAACGGCCGGATGGATCTAGATGGATTTTATAACCGCGTAGAATTTCGGACCAAACTTATCCCTTATACTGGCGATGATAGCTGGATCGACCCAACACTCAAAAAAATGAAGAAATGTATGGAAGGCGAGATGCCTGCAGTAGGCAAAAGTGCCATGGGCGGCGAATGCGAATTTTGCGCCTATGCCCGCGAGCGTACCAAATTAACTTTACAGGCCCTGCAAACCAAATCGGCCAAAGCTTAGGTGTTAGCCTGCAAATCGTCGGGCTGTAAAAAGTAAAAATAATACTATTTGTTGCGTAGCGCAGAGGGCAATAAAAGCCCAAACAAATGGCCTGGCCCAAGCTTTTTTAGCGTACATATGTGCTATAGCTACAAATACAACCAAACATGGCAAGACGTAACGATGAACTGATACGATGTTGTTATTAAGGGTAAACAGTACCATTGCTGCAAGGCCGAATAAACCCAACGGTAACAGTACTTCGCTTTGTTTTTGCCTTGCAACTATGATGGCGTATATCGAGGCTGTCACCAGGACAGCAAGCGAAAAGAGCGGAAATAAGGTGTTAACTATCTGACCTTCGTGACCAGTCACGATGCGTATTGATTCAATGCCGGCCTGATATATCGTTGCGATAATGTTAGGGTTAAAGGATTGGTACATCCAGAGCTGCTCGCTGGCATAAGCATGGAACATGTACAAAAAATCACCACGGACAACATACAAAAATAGTCCGTAGGCAATAAGCCCCAGCGGTGCAAGCAAAAAGAGCAACGTGGTTTTGTCTTTGAATGTGTTAGTAACACTCCACTGGTGGGCGCGTAGATATTCGAGCGCACAAAGACCAACAATCAGCATTGATGGCAAGCGTGTTGCAGTTAAAAGTGCTAGCAGGGCAGCCATTGGCAGCCATTTGCGCTCAAGTGCAAACCAGTACGCCCAAAAAGCAATCGCACAAAAGACCGCCTCCGTATAAAACATATGCATAAAAAATGCTGCCGGGGCCATAAGAAACAGTAATACTACAAGCCATTCATGTCCGGTAACTATTTTGCGTCCAATCTTGTACAGCGCAACAAGTGCTAGCCAAAGCGCACAGATATTAATCACGATACCTAGTGTAGCTAGCGATAAAAGATGAAAGGTGGCCTGCTGCAATATCCATATCAATAATGGGAAGAGCGGGTAAAATACCGGCGCCGATGGGTTATTGAAGTAACCGCCTTTTAAGATAGCCTCGTACCAGCCGCCATCCCAAAACATAGTGTGGGCGAGGAGTTGGCCGCCGCTTGCCAGGTATCCAGCAATACTCAGTGTAAGTTGCCATACAAAGGCAATTCCCAAAAACAGCAGCCATTTGCGTTTGGCAAGCCGAGCCAAGACCATGTGTACACCCATTAGTAGTATCATAACAGTAGCGGGTTGGATCTGTTATACTAATAATGGCATATGTTAGACATCCAATTTATCCGAGACAACCGGGACTTAGTTGTCCGCAAGGCTCAAGAAAAACAGATCCCGATCGACATAAACCATTTATTGGTCGTAGATAAAAAGCGCCGCGAACTTTTACAGCAGGCTGAAACCTTACGGGCAAAGCGTAACGAAAACGCGGCTGGCTTGAAGGGTGGTAGGCCCAGCCCCGAGGCTATTGAACAAGGCAAGCAGATTAAAGCCGAGTTAAGTGGCATAGAAGCCGAACTAGAGACTGTCGAAAAAGAATATCACGACCTCTTAGGGGGCGTGCCAAATATTACGCCAGATGACACCCCCC
>DASRJJ010000133.1:0-2681 GCA_035649555.1 Saccharimonadales bacterium (SeqCode) | reverse complement strand
CGCCGCTGCGGACCGATGTGCCGCCCGAATCGCTTGTCGTCAAAATTGGCAGCGCTGTGTTGGTACCAACTGGTGCCCGTTCGCTAAACGCACTGGAGCGGCTCGAGCAAAAACTCGGCCGTCCAAACACCATGCACTATGTCATGTTTCCGGATGAGCACGGTAGTTACCGGGCCGACCAAGAAAAAACCATGCGCTTTCCAGATAGCTCAATTCAGCCCACGGTTGACGTCGAGGCTTGTTGGAATGCCCGGTCGCCCAGGGATTTTGTGGAGGAGTTAAAATTACGAGGGTATAAAGCTACGATTGACAGTTTTCATATAAGTCGCAAAGGAAAAATGATAGATGGCACTTCGAACTGGCAGGCACTTAGCGAAAGGCTTTTGGGTGAAGGAATGGTTAGGGAAGTGCATGTGTCGGTGGGCCGCAATGATTTTGAAAAAATTGACCCCGTACGGTATGGCCAGTCGGTTGCAGAGTTACGCGCACTGGTCGACAACCAAAGTTTGGATGGCACGCCGCTCGGCGAACTTGCCGGGATGCTCAACAATCGTAATTGGACGGGGAATGTAGTGATAGAAGCCACCATACCAGGGTTAAGCGCGACCTACGGGAAAATGACGCCAAACTTGCTCGGCGAACTGCACAGCAGTATGACCAAAGGCGTCCAACAAATGTTACCCCATATTGAATGGCAATCACATTTTAGCCAACAACATGTGGTATCATAAAATAAGCATAAGCATGTTGGTTTTTGGGTTCACCCAAAGATCCGGAAGGAGGGTAATAGATTAAACGGATATCAAAAATTAACAGTCATAAAGGTCATTTTTAACATAATTATTATTTCCGAAGGTAATTCTTCGCGTTTCAGACGCAGGCACCCAAATTGCCGCAGAGAGAAACAAACAATATTCGACCTTTAAGTGACTGCATGTAAGGCACGTCTACTTTGTGGCGTTGCTTAAGTCCGGAGGCGTGCGTGAACCTTATCAAGCATGCGCGCAGCAGCAGGTTTCTTCGCCATAATGGCATCTTCTTTTTTGGAGCAGCCGCTGTTGGCGCGTTGAACTACCTGTACTACCCGGTGATGGGTCGGCTACTCGACACCGTTGCTTTTGGGGAAGTGCAAACACTGATCTCGCTCTTTTTACAGATCACGATCTTTTTAAGCGTTATGGGGCTGGTTGCCATAAATGTGGTTGCCAACTATACCTCAACTACACTGCGCAACGCCGTAGTGTGGGAGTTCGAGAAACTAGCGCTTTGCATAGGCATTGTATTGTTGTTACTAAGTATCGCGTTTGGCAACGAAATTGCCCAATTTTTGCACTTTGATTCTTTAGTTCCGTTTAGCTTGTTAATGCTGGCATTGATTGCCACTGTGCCGTTAACCTTCCGCAGTGCTTACTTGCGCGGATTGAAAAAATTCGGCTTGGTTTCGCTTGGCAATATAGTAAGTGCCTGCGGCAAGCTGGCTCTAGCAGTTGTGCTGGTATTAGCCGGATTTAACACCGCAGGGGCAATTGGCGGTTTGGTGGCAGCGCAACTGTTGGCTTTTATGTATGTGGCGTGGTGGGCAGCAAAATTGGGGCTGCAGCGACCCGAACAATCGCGTTGGCTCGCTTGGCCGGATTTCCGCTTGCTGGCACCCGAACTACGCTACGGCCTGTTGGTGCTGGTTGGCTCACTGGTCATAACCCTGCAATATAGCTTGGATGTAATTGTAGTCAAACATTTTTTTGACCCGCACACCGCCGGATTATATGCCGGCATCGCCAGTGTAGCGCGCATTATATTTTTTGCCACAGCCTCGATTGCCATGGTGCTAATGTCGCTCGTCAAGGTTAGCGCACCGACTGCACAAAACGAAAAAGTACTGGTTAAATCGCTCGTTCTAACTGCGGCGGTGGGCCTACCGGTACTCGTGTTGTGCGTAGTATGGCCTACGGGAACGACGTCCTTGCTTATGGGGCAAGCCTATGCCGAGGTTGCACCAATCTTACCACGCCTGGCCACAGCCATTTTTATTGTCGCTATGCTTAATGTTTTTGTGTCGTATTATTTAGCACTCCGCCGGTTTATGATTGCGCCGATTTTAGGCATCGGTGCACTAACCACTTATGTACTTATGTATGTGCATCATGGCTCGCTCGGAGATGTTGTGAACAGTTTGTTAATTGGAAGTCTTGTTATGCTCGCCACCATTATTCTTTGGATTGGCAGCAAGCAAGCAAAGGAGTTTGTATGGCTAAAAAGGTAACTTCACTTATTTCAGTGATAGTACCAATGCACAACGAAGCGGCCAACCTAAAGCCGCTGTATTCCAAATTGGTGGAATGCACTAAGAAAATTTCGCACGATTTTGAATTTATTTTTGTAGATGACGGCAGCAGCGATAGTTCGCTACTAATAGCCGAACGGTTAAGCCGCAAGGATCCGCGCGTACGCGTGGTAGAATTTGCCCGCAACTTTGGCAAAGAAGCTGCTACTAGCGCCGGTTTACACGCCGCCAAAGGCGATGCCGCCATTATGATGGATGCCGACCTGCAACATCCGCCCGAGCTGATTGCCGAATTCGTAAAAAAATGGGCGGAAGGTGCCGATGTCGTAGTAGGCATTAAACGCTACAGCAAAAAGGAGGGCTGGTTTAAGCGATGGTCGAGTGCCCGGTTTTACCA
>DASRJJ010000132.1:0-23347 GCA_035649555.1 Saccharimonadales bacterium (SeqCode) | reverse complement strand
CACCTATTCCAAACAAAAACAGCTTTTTGTAGCCAAATACGTCACCCATGCGGCCGCCAGTAATAAGCAGCAAGGCAAAACTTAAAATGTAACCAGCGACCATCCACTGCATAGTCGCAAAACTTGCGCCTAGGCTTGTCTGGATGGAAGGCAAGGCAATATTAATAATCGTGGCATCCAGCAAGTCCATAACGAATGCAAACGACACAATTAATAGTGCAATACCCCGCTGTTTTTTTGTGATACTTCCGATGTGGTTTCCTGGTGGATGCACGCTCATAGCTTTTCCCCTCCTTTTGAGTTATAATTAGTTTCGTAAGAATTTAGACTTGCTAAATATCTTACTAACTAAGATACTTTATTGGGTAAGACTATGTCAACAACAAATCGTGCAAAATTATTAGAAGAAGCAATTAATCAGGGCAAACGAACCGGCAATTTAAATGTGTTGCTAACTAATGCGCTTGCCCAACGAATCGGTCTAAGCGCCACCGAATACGAATGCTACAGCCTGCTACTCGACAACGGCCCTTTGCCCGCTGGTAAACTAGCCAAACAATGTGGTATTACCACCGGCGGCTTAACCGGGCTAGTAGACCGCCTACAAAATGCCGGGCTTGTAGAGCGCACGGCCGACCCTACCGATCGTCGCAAAGTATTAATAAAAGCCAAGCATAACAAAAAACTGTACCAGAAATTGTGGAGTTTTTACGCACCTATCGCCCAAGGCTTTAGGTCTATTAACAATCAGTACACCGACGAGCAACTAACGTTACTGGTGCAACATTACCAAAAAATAAACGACCTAATGGAAGAAGGCATTGGCCGCCTTGGTGCCGACCGGTAAAATACACGGCCTGAGAACGCCGCCACGTACCATATTCTTAAAAATACCTAAAGTCGTTACTTTAGATGACTGGTTTTTTATGGTTGTCAATCTTCTGTTGTGCTGTAATAAGTTTTATAATTAACATGACTATGGCTAAAGATGCATTGATTTCAATAACCGAGCTTCCTCCTGAAATACAAGAATCACTAGCGTATCGGATTATTCCCCTCGAACTTAGGCCTCCTAGCCCAGAAGAGCAGCCAGAGTCGACCGTTGAAGTCCACATAACGGGCGACGCGGAACTTTCCGACTCTTCAGGGGAAAGGACAGTGCAGTTACACTACGACACACTTACTATTAATGGGCTATTGTTGGCAAGCGACTGGGTAAATAGCAATGAGCTGAAAGACTTCAGTTCGGTGAACAGTAGCAGTCCCCACCTACGCCGTTTAGACGATGTCAGGGATGGACTTGCGGCTATCACTGGCCTCCCTAAACCCCTAGAACAAAAGGGGAAAAGTTCGAAGACTAGCTACCGGCTCCATCCAAGTATCTTATTTATTGACAAACGAGGGAGCGAGCATTACCTAGAAACCCTGCGACGCAGTGTAGTCGGTGCCGTTCCCGCTTTAAACGAATTTAACCCAGGAACACTACAATTTACAGATAATACGGCGCGGCGTAATACATTTGCTTCGATGCTTCGTGACAACGTTTCTGACCCCCTAATAAGTCGCTTGATTACCGAATCGATGCGACACCAAACAGAAGAACAGCCAAAATTCGATGCCGAAACCCTTTATACGCTTTTTACCACTATAGATAAAGGGCTTGCTGCTTACCTAGGCGACAAATCCCCAACTACAATCAAAGCTGTGGGTGACGCAATTGTGGCCTACCGGCAGATTTACGGAACATTGTTGCCGGCCTTACATCGTTTATCTCGACGATTTGATTATATAATTCCCGGTTTGCAGTCTGAGTTTTTTCAAGCGGCTGCCATAGAAAATTTGCGTTTCCTTTTGGAATTCGAGGGGCACCGGCCAGACTTATGCCAGCCTTTTTATGCACAAGCATACACTATTGCTCGATGGAGCATGCGACGGGTTATAGCAAGCACAATCAGACACGCGAAGGGGTTACGAAAAAGTGACGATGAAGCCACTGTACAGATTAAAGGAATTCAAGAGAGGTTATGGGCCGAATTGAATCGTACACCCACTACTGCCGAAATTGTAGAAGAGCTAGGGGGCGAATTAAGCGCAAACGACGTAAGTTTTTTACTTCAAGCGGGCTCTGTTGATGGCTACATGGCCAGTGTAGAAATGGCCCAACAAGGCTTCTCGGGCGCAGGACCGAACAAGCTAGCCTTGAGTGATCGCAACACCGAAGCAAATTTTGACCTACAGACTGAAAAATGGTTTTTAGAAGAAGAGGCTCAGCGCGTTTTTGGCGCCGAGTCACCGCTAAGTGATGCCGAAAAAATAGCTCTTAGCTTATACTTTGAATTATTTTCGCCAGCCTTACGTGGAAGCGAATACCGCCACCGCTATGGCAATCGTAGCCCGCGATGGGGAGAACTTGCAGAAAGAAATTTTATCTACCCGTACACGGTTGAAGATTTTAGGACGCTACTACGTACCGCAGCGGGCGCTTCCAACGACGCCATATCGCAAGATAGTGTTGCGAATTTATTAAGCGCCGACCAAGCACATATATCCAATCTTATAAAAAGGGGGCTCGCAAAAGCTCGGGTACTCTACCTCGATAATGCAGAACTCGCTTTCGCCCTCGATATAAAGCAGGACGATACCTTGTAAATATTTCTACTCTTCCCGACTCGCCAGATAGGGTGTAGTTGCTGTCATGCCGCTAAAATCGGGGTTTTTGTGTGTAGTATGTATAAAACGACGAACTGAAATTGGAGGAATGGGTCCTATAGGGGCTTCATACACAAATAGTCCGTTGTCTCCCCGATACCACCGGCCTTCTGTCATATCCTTACGAATATATACCTGATACCCAAGCAAAAATTCGTACCCCTTCTCTAGCGATTGATAATTTATGATGGCACCTGGGGGATTGTCTGACCCGGCCACATCCACCATAACTAGGCTTGGCCGAATTACCTCTTGTAGATAAAAAGACATGGCCATTAATCCCAATCGATGCACCCTCGCGGATCCCCCTGGGTCGTCCTCGTGCATCCTCTTAATAACATCTTCGCCTTCAATAATCTCGGTGAGTAGACGGCTCATGTCCTGCCCTACGATATTGCGTATTGCATCAACGTCATCCGCAGCCTTCATAGCAAAGTCTGCCCAATGATCGCGATGCGCCTCGTATAATTCCTCGTACCCGTGCGTCCCATTTGCCGGAACGTTAACGGCAAGGTCAGGCACATCACTTAATTCACAAGCTACAAGCGCCATAGTACCCCTTAGCTACTCGACAGCCTTTTTGGCAACTTCGACTATCTGGGGTCTCACTTTTTCTGAATCAATACCATCGAACTTTACGGCCACAAAATGGAACAGGCGGACACCCTTGCGCACAAACAGATATTCTTGCGTGGCACCGGCAATTTGGTTCTTAGAAAAAAATGCTTCGTCGCCTAAACCTGGGACATCAGTCGCTATGTCTAAAAGCTTTCCATCAACTACAACAGATTGCCGCATGACGTCCTGTTTATGCTTGGCGACTTCTTCGCTTTCAAAACTATCAACGATAATTTGCAGGCTAGTGAATCCAAGCGCACCCGCCCCCGTACGTTCATGCACCTCATTAATAGTGCAGCTCGAAGCGTTATCGGTCAAACCAAAACGGCCTGTGTCTTTAGTAAATTCTTCAAATTGCATACTAAACGCCGTTTCTACATCAGCCTTACTTACTAGGCGGCAAGCGTCATCGTACCCAGTCTTTACAAAAGTAGTAGTAGCGGCTGGTTCGGGGGCAGGCTTTTGGCGCTGCCAGAGGTACCAACCCAGCCCGGCTAGTCCTAAGAGCACAATACTAACGGCAATTACTACGGCAATCTTGGATGTTTTTTGCCGGTTGTCGGGGGGAGGGGGTGGAATCACCATCGTCGGTGATGGTTCACCTGACGGTGGCATAGGGCTGCCGGTATTTTCCATACCTCAAGCATACCACTCTGCGCTTAATTCCTCTATGCCAGACGATAGTTCTAGTAACATTGGTCTGACCAATGGACGCTTGGCGACAGTGTGCCGTCCTGCATCCACTGACGAATACCTGCCATCGCCTGCTTTTGCGGGATAAACCACTTTTTAGGGATCGAGGTTACTTCGTCCCACTGTACGTCAATAGATTCTTCGGCCACGCCACTATTCTGAGTACAATGTTGCACCAAATGGTCCTGGCTGGTGTGAACAAGCGCCCAGCCAAAAGGTGCTACGGCAGCGGCCAATGTGCCGTGCTTATTGTCGTCGTCTGATAGTTCAAACCCTGGTAGCGCTTGGTCTTTTCCGGTGTCCTTAAGTAACTGCGCGGCAAGTTTGGCAACTGCGTCCTCGTCCTCAATAGGTATTGTCACTAATTTTCCGGTTTTGAGATAACTAACTTTCACCCTTAAGTCTCCAATACAACTTATAAACGCTGGTTGCATCAGCAGCCACCTAAACAGCCAAAATGTTACCGACGACGACACCAATTATTGTGGCAATACCGCCGATAATAAAGATCTCCAGTGCACTCTTAAAGGGCGATACCTTTACAATCTTGCCCTTTATATACCCAAGAAGGAGCAGCCCAGTCAACGCGCCGATAATAGCAACTACGCGCGAATGCTCGACCGGGAACAAAAAGATAGGCAAAAGCGGCACCAGCCCAGCAATAAAATAAGCAAAAAACATAATGACGCCACTTATAGCCGGCACACGGAACGAATCGGCTTTGTCTAATTGGTGGACCGACTTAGAACTTAGGTATTGCCCTGCGCCCATCGATAGTGCCTCGACTAAAATAGTTACCACCCCAGCCAAAATAACCACCTGCTTGTTGTTTGTGCCTGTGCTAACTCCAACGATTACACCCGTTGTCGATACTAAGGCATCATTAAAACCGAAGATTGCGCTTTGGAGATATTCCCGCTGTATAGCCTTCATTACTTACAGTATAGACGCAGCAAAGACCAAGCTACAAGCCCGCCCGGTCGCGGGCGCTATGCAAACGCTGCAAAAGTTTTACGGCATCGGCGTCTTCCAATACGCGCGTTTGTAGTTCGCTATGGTACACCGTTGGTGATAGTTTAGTTTGTACCAATGTACCATCCACAAAATAGTGCGTCAGGATAATACCACGCTCGGTGCCCGGCCACTGCGTTTGTTCAAAGTACAGGTTGCCCAATCCATAGTAGATCGGCGTGCCCTCGTAGATTTCGTAGGTCTGGGGTTGGTGGGCCTGGGTACCTATAACCATATCGGCGCCTAGGTCGGCAACTTGGCGGAACGTCTCCTTTTGGTTGGCTATCGGCAAGTCACATTCCGGAAATTCTATGTAACCGTTCGGGTAGGAGTAACACTCCCAAAACTGAATATCAACGATCACGAAATTGCCTTGCTGCTTGGCGGCGGCAACGTCGGCCTTTACTTTGTCAGCATCAAAGTGATTAGCGCCAGCCGTGGAAGACGTGGCCACTGCCCCGCTGTTTGGCGCATCGGCATAGTTGTAGCCCAAAAAGGCGACCTTAGAACCCTTTTGATCGGCCAAGAATGGTTTAGCCGCCTCGACAGCATTCAACCCTCCGCCAAATGTGTGCCAACCTAAGCCATGGTACAAGTTAATCGAATCAGTGTTGTACTGGTTTCCAGTATCGTTGTTGTGGTTTCCCGTTAATTCTACGGCGTCAACACCGCTATCTTTTAAAACCTCAATCATTTCTGGTGGCGCACAAAACAGTGCAGAGCTGTAGGGACAATTAGGTTTAAACGATACTTCATTTGAGACGTGTGTTATGTCGGCATCGGCCAAAAACACACCAATGTTTTTACTAAAATATTTGGGGTCGTTTACCGAGTTAAGCTTTTTCATCATCGTTCGCGTCAGCGCAGTCACACCCGTCATGTTGACCTTTAAGGTCTTATCTTTGCCACCATACGGATTAAGCACTAAGCCGTTTAACCCCGCGGCTCCGCTCCCGCTAAAGCTGGCTTGGCGAAAAATAGCACCTTTCGTAAAACTATCCAGGTAGTAGGCGCCATCAAAACGGAGCAATTTTTGCTTATAAGTAAGTTCGTTGGCTGGCATAAACGCCACACCATTTTCTGGTATGTCATCAGCGGACGACAACACGGCAAAATCGCCAACCTCAACGTCTAGTGCTTCTGCCAGGGCCTGCTTTGCGGTGTCATCAACCGACCCCGACACATACAGTTTGAGCGTAGCGGCATCTGCTTTAGTAAACGTTTGGCGGGTAGCATACACGCCAGTTACTGGCAAGTAAGCGGCTAGGACTGAGTTACCATCGGCCGCCTCGGTAAGTGTTTGCGCGCTAACAGTAACCGAACCATCGTACGTTTTTGACTGCTGCTGGATGGCATTGCGAATTGCTTGCTTTTCGGATTCGCTGACACTAGCATCAAACTGAAGTTGATTAACTGCCTTTTCTACGGGCGTCGGTGTAATGTATATGTATATCAAAACGCCGACAATAACCAGCAATACAGCTACAATAGCCCATAATACCTTCTTGCGTTTTGATGGTGTCGGGTGGTAGTAGCCGCGATGTCGTCCCCTCGTCATAGTTTTATTCTACACGAATTACCACAGATTATGATGGTATAACTGGCCCGCTCCCATCGGCCCATATATTATTAATCCACGCACCCCCCGCTGGTCCATAACCCGTTACCGGCCCATAACCGGCACAGCCTGGGTAGAATTTTTTGCCAAAGTAGTTATCTACGAAGTTAACATTGCTGCCCGGTATACTAACCGCATACACACAATATGCACCAGTTGCATTAAGCAGATTTTTTTCGACTTGTACATTATGGACGGTAACACCATCGCCATTATCGTCTTCTGGGTAAATCGATAGGGCCGAAGAACAAATGGGCGGCCCATTTACACGGTTACATTGAATGTTATTATGGATTATCGTACTGTTACTGCCATGGTCTTGGCCGGTAGCGATGCCCGAACCGTGGGATTCCTCTAGCCACTGGAAGTCATGAACGTACGAATCGCGAATGGTGGTATTATCACCGAAATGCATACCGGTTACGCCGTGATGCGCATTACAGCGGAGACAAGACCAGTCATTACCACCGACCGCCCCACGAGGCTCTGCTATGCCCTCTTGTTCAAGTTCGACATCAATAAGCGTTAAACCCCGTAGACTGTAATTGCTAGACCAGTGGGACGAAATAGAACCGTGAACTTGGGACCTGGTAATGGTGATTCCCGCCGCTTGAATAGTGAGATTGCCGGAAAAGTAACAACTATCGTAGGTTTTAACAGGGTTATCATCCCAGATCCAAAAGTCGCCAGGGTTTCCATCGACTAAGTGGTCGCAGTTCTGCAAAGTAACGCCAGTGTGTTCCCAGCCAGTGCAGTTTTCGTCTGGAAATTGCGGGAAGGCTGGACATGTGGCTTGCATTCCGCCGTCATCCCCTCCGCCACCACTTCCACCGCCGGAGCCACCGCCACCTCCGCCACCAGAGCCGCCATTGCTTCCACCGCCAGCTGAAGGGTTACTGCCGTTTTGGTTGGTGGTAGGCGTCGCTTTGGCCGGTGTCTGTGCTGCGCCGGAAATTGTCGGGACGCTGCCACCAAAAAGAACGTACGATCCAGCAGAAGCTTTTTCGTCAAGCACCACTGTGGCTTGGCCCGAGATTACACCGCTTTCTGCCTCAAAAAGCACTGCCCGGTTGGTTGCCGCCGTGGCGACACCAATCACTAACAACAAAAGACACATAAGCAGTGCAGTTGCATAAGCTGCCACTAATATACGATTATGACGGAAATGATGGCTTAAAAATTTCCATATGGTTGACCATGACAAAGCATGCCGTACCCTATGCATTAAGGGGCTAGATGGACCCAGTGCTGGGGGCAAAATCTTTTTAATGTAGTCGAGATAATGCCGCACCACCAACCCCAGTACACAAATAAGACCGACCGCGGCAGCAATAGCTACGGCCAAATTTAGTTTATTAAGGGTTTTTTCAGGTGGTGGAGGTGGGGCCTGTTGTTCCTTGTCGACAATAATCTCTCCGGCTGCTTCTTCGACGGTAAAACAGTTGTCGCCTAAGTCTTGCGGTATACATTCATGGTCCGTTGCTAACAACCCCCTGTCTACGGCAATACCGGTCTGATCGCCGGCTAGCCGCAAAGTATGGGTGCCGGCTGGCAGAGTAAACAGTAACGGCTGGGCCTGATTATCCGAGCCCGACCACGTCCACTTATCGGCCTCAACGTTTTTAACAACAGGTTTAGAACAGTCGCTGTCAATAGTCACAAACAGCTGGTTGCCTGTGGCTGGCGTTACCTGCCGAATCCACAAACGGTAGGTGTTTTCCACCTCCAGTGAAAAATTTACTGTTAACTGCGCGCCACTTGGCAAAGGTGTACAATCTTCTGCGGCCACAGACGGACCAGGGGACACAGGAAGCGCAGCAAATATCGAACCCCCCACCAATGCCAGGGCAGACAGCAAAATTTTAAAACGCATACTTTAACTTAACCGGAAGAAACGTTTTTTTTCAAATCAATTATTCTTATGTCTGGTGTCTCAAAACGCAGCCCCCTACCTTTTGGGCACCTCGGAAGCGCCAAATGTGTTATAAAAAACACATTTGGTGACCCGCAAGTGCCCAAAAGGTAGGGGGCTGCGTTTTGAAAGTGCCTGCATAGGGCATTCGTGCTACCATAAGGTTTATAAGGGGATTCTTTATGCGGCCAATTTGGAACGGATCAATCAGCTTTGGACTAGTCAACATTCCAGTCCGAATGTTTAGCGGCACAAACCCCCGGCAAGGTATCGACCTTGACATGCTCCATAAGGCGGACAATGCCCCCATTCGCTACGCCCGCGTTTGCCGCAAAGACGGCATGGAGGTCCCTTGGGACGATATCGTAAAGGGTTACGAATATCGCGACGGCGACTACGTGGTGCTCACCAAAAAAGAACTGGAACAGATTGATGAAAAACGCACACAAACTATCGACATCCAGCAGTTTGTACTAGAAGACGAAATTGATATTCGTTACTTCGAAAAGCCGTATTACCTAGAGGTCGTAAAGGGCGGCGAAAAAGCCTACGCCCTGCTGCACGCCGCACTCAACAAAACCGGCAAGCTGGCGCTGGCCAAGTTTGTACTGCACGAACGCGAACATATAGCGGTCATTAAGCCGGTTGGCCGCGCGCTGGTACTTAACCAAATGCGCTATCCGTCAGACCTGCGCGAGCCTGGCGAACTACACCTACCGACCGAAAAAGAGGTCAACGAAAAAGAGGTCGATATGGCCATCAAACTGATCGGCCAGGACACCAAACCGTTTATTGCCGAAGATTTAAAAGACACCTACACCGACGAACTCGAGGCTATGATTAAAGCCAAAACCAAAGGTAAAAAGCCTTCTAAAGTAAAAGACAACGAAATGCCTAAAGAAACGTCTTCAAAAGATTTAATGAGCGCGCTCAAGGCCAGTTTGAAAGGCTAGCAGTCGGTGGGTCTTGGTAAATATTTCCGCAAGCGAAAGTTTGACAAAACGCCCGAACCAAAGGGTGCGGTTACAAAATCTACCGGCAAGTTGGCTTTTGTGGTGCAAGAGCACCATGCTCGGGCTTTACATTACGATTTTCGGCTGGAATTAGATGGCGTGCTTAAAAGCTGGGCCGTGCCGAAGGGTCCAAGCCTTGACCCGCACGAACACCACCTGGCTATCCATACCGAAGATCACCCGTTTGAGTACCGAAAATTCGAAGGCGTCATCCCCAAAGGCAACTATGGGGCCGGTAATGTTATTATCTGGGACGAAGGCTGGTACGAACCACGGGCCGAATCCTCTGACCCCATAAAAACGCTACGCCAAGAATACAAAAAGGGCCACCTAACCTTCGTTCTACACGGCAAAAAACTAAAGGGCGAATTCGCGCTCATCAAAATGGAGCACGCCAAGGAAGAGAACGCCTGGCTGCTCATTAAAAAAGGCGACGAATTCGCCACCACCAGCGACATCACCAAACACGACGAATCCATCAAAAGCCACCAAAAAGTCGACGATTTAGGAGGAACCATGCCCGACCTATCCAGCTACCCCAAAAAAACTACGCCTTGGCGCGTCAAACCCATGCTTTGCACGCTGATCGACGAGCCGTTTAGCCGCGACAATTGGCTGTTCGAAATTAAATGGGACGGCTACCGGGCAATCGGCAGCAAACACCGCAGCGACGTGGAGCTGTATTCGCGCAACGGCAACGACTTCGCCGCCAAATATCCGCCGGTGGCCGAAGCGATGCGCACCTTTAAGCACGACGTGATTGTCGATGGCGAAATTGCCATCGTAGACAGCGAAGGTAAGTCGCACTTTGAATGGATGCAGGGTTGGGGCAAAGAACAACAAGGCACGCTGCAGTATTATTTGTTCGATATTTTGTGGTGCGACGGCCGGGATGTGCGCGGCATGCCGCTCACCGAGCGCAAAAAACTCCTTAAACATGTTATTCCCAAGCATCCGCTGCTCAAATACAGTGACCATATCGAAACCGAAGGGCTTAAACTATTTGAGGAAATGCGCCGTCGCGGACTAGAAGGCATGGTTGCCAAACGGATGGACAGTACATACGACGAGGATATCCGCGGTGCGGACTGGCTCAAAATCAAAACACATTTACGGCAAGAGGTAGTTATTGGTGGCTTTACCGAACCACGGGGTAGCCGCAAATTTATTGGGGCGTTAGTTGTTGGTGTGTACGACAAGGGCGAGCTTGTGTACGTGGGCCATTCTGGCGGCGGCATCCCGGATGATCAGCGTAAAAAATTGTTCGAGCGGCTCACCAAAATGGAACGTAAATCGTCGCCATTTAAAGTAGAACCCAAACCAAACGCACCAGTGCACTGGGTGCGCCCAGAACTAGTCTGCGAAATGAGTTTTAGCGAATGGACCGGCGACGGCTCCATGCGCCACCCGCAATTCGAGGGGCTCCGGCCAGACAAAAAACCCTTAAACGTCCACCGCGAAAAATCTAAGGCATATAAACCGCCAAAAGAGCCACGAAAGGAATCTATGCAACACGCAGGCCAACTACCCTTTGAGCCAACTCACTTAGATAAAGTGTTTTTTCCCAAACACAAATATACCAAAGGCGATTTATTTAAGTATTACGAGTCGGTCGCGCCCTACATGCTACCCTACCTACATGGTCGCGCTTGCTCACTTAACCGTATGCCCGACGGCATTAGCGGGCCCTCGTTCTACCAAAAAAACAACGAACATTTGCCCGATTGGGTGCCACACGCCGATATTTTCTCGGACTCCAATAACGGAAACTTGCATTGGATTGTCAGCGACAACCTTGCAACCGTGCTGTACATGGTGCAGTTAGGTTGTATCGAAATTAACCCCTGGAATTCGCGGGTTACATCGCTTACCAAACCCGACTGGATTATTGTCGATCTTGACCCCGAAGGCCGTATTACGTTCGAACAAGTCATCGACGTCGCCCAAACTGTCAAACAAGTCTGCGACGAATGGCACATTCCGGCCTATCCTAAAACATCGGGCAAAACCGGCATCCATATCTTCATCCCCATGGGTGCAAAGTACACATACGAGCAAGCAAAAAACCTCGCTCACCTAATTGTTTTGGAAGTAAACAAACGCCAACCAAAGATTACCAGCGTAGAACGCATGCCCGAAAAACGCAAAAATAAAATATACCTCGACTTTTTACAAAACCGCGAAGGCCAAACCCTAGCGGCACCCTACTCCGTCCGCCCTACACCCGAAGCCAGCGTATCCATGCCTCTAGAATGGAAAGAAGTTAAGCATGGGCTTAAACCCAGCGATTTTACCATAAAAAACGCTCTAGCCCGCATCAAAAAAAAGGGCGACCTTTGGAAACCTGTTGTTGGTAAAGGCATTGACTTAGCCAAAATTCTCAAAAGGGTCGAATCCAGCACTTCTAGCGGGGGGTGATCCTCCGCTATACACCTGCATTGCCCAAGTTGCAGGCTACAGGGATACTATCTATTGCTTTTATTGTCGTTTGATTATAGTATTATTTTCTATGAGCTATGAACGAGTTGGTTTTAACCCTCTTGACCCACAAGAGGCTGCCTTTCCTATATTCCATCACACCCTTCTAGGAGTGCCGGTACATATCGTAGACCTGCCAGTGTTGTTAAAACGCTCAGAAACTAGTGAGGTAAAATTGGTCGACAGTACTTTTCCGGTGCGTTGTTTTGCTAAAGGATTGGAAGCTACCCTAAAGGGTGGCAAAAATTTCGACGATAAAAATGCCCGCCTGTTTGAAGGCGCAGTACATCTAAACCCCGGGGTAAACTCGCTCGAAAGATTTAATTACCATATTGGGCAATTTAGTCCTGGAATCAACCTAGATCCCCAAGAAACTGGGTATCGGCATGCGCGGACCTTGAAGGACTACTCTGATAATGAAGTAATGGTAACGTGCGATTTTCGGGAAAATCAGTTAACGGTTAGGAACGAACAGATGGTCGCCGAAGAACTCCATTACCCATCTTTTACCCGCCGCTATTCTAGATATGTCCGTTCTGGCGCAATACCGTTAAGCAATCGCCGTCGTTTATTGGTCGCCCCCGCGAACGAAACAGCGGATGAACCCGAGGACCAGTTGTTGTTCTATCTTTCTGCGTTACTGCGGACCGCGCAAGTAGGAGCGGCTATCGGTACATTTGAAAAACCTAAAACTTTCTGCTTAGATGACCTAGTAATCACTCCGAACGGACCTTTGTACCGCAACCCGGACACCTTTGAATATGTACACTCCCTCGAGCCAGAAAAGATAACAGTACCCGGCAATGGCACTACCAGCACAAACGAAACAGTGGGAGTGGATACAGACGAAGAGGATCATACAGACGCCGAAGAAGAGATCGTAACCTTTAGTGATCTATACGGGATTGAAGGAATTAGGAGTGAACTAGACCAAGTGGTATTATTTTATTCAAACCCCGACATCGCTCAGAAGTGGGGTATTACGCAGCCGCCAAGCGGTATATTTTTGGATGGCCCGGCCGGTGGCGGCAAGACAAGTATCGTTCGTGCCCTTGCCCACGAAATTGGCGCCGATTTGCGCCGAGTTAAAGCCGAAGACATTCATAATTTGTATTTAGGCGAGTCAGAAAAGCAAGTAAAGGCAATATTCGATAGCGTACGCAACGCAACAAAACCAACCGTTCTATTTTTTGATGAGTTCGAAGCCCTATTTCCGACAACCGATTCTACATCTGGCGCTTCCTCGGCAATTAACGCAGTTGCGGCAATTTTTAAGGTAGAGATAGCCAGCATTGCGGCAACCAACCCCAATGTTATTTTCGCTGCGGCAACCAACTACCCTGAACGGGTTGACTCCACCCTTATCCGCTCGGGACGATTTGATCTTCATCTAACTATTGGCCTACCTAACGATGCATCTCGCCGCCAAATCTTTGCAAACTATTTGATAAAAGCTCAGCAATCTAGGCTTGACGAAATGCCAGACGCTTTTACCGACAATCAGTTCCAGCGGTTTAGTGATGAATTCGGTAGTGAGAGCACGATAGCGACAATCGCAGCCAAGAGTGCTGGTTTTTCACCGGCGGATATACGCAACGTCGTAAACAAAGTTGTAATGCGCAAGGCCACCGAGGAAGCAAAAGGTCTTGCGCCCACTCCCGTGTCATTGGCCGACATGTTGCGCGAAATTACGGCAATGGGGATCTGCAGAAATGTTGGGCCAGACGATACGGGAATGTATTTATAAAACAGCCAGGGTATACTTTCGAGCTACTCTATCCAAGTCACCGGAGAACAATGGTTGAGCTACTGCCCGCCATCAAATGTCGCCTGTAAGGCAGCAATATCGAGTTTCTTCATCTTTAGCATCGCCTGCATGGCCCGGCCAGCCTTAGCTTTATTGGGGTCAGACAATAGTTCACCTAGGCGTTTTGGAACGATCTGCCAGGAAAGGCCATATTTGTCTTTTAGCCAACCACACTGCTCAGATTCCGGTACGGCTGACAGCTTTCCCCAAAAAAAATCGACTTCTGCCTGGTCTTTGCATTCCACATAAAGCGAAATGCTTTCGTTGAACTTAAAGAATGGTCCGCCGTCAAGCGCCATAAAGCGCTGGCCGTTTAGCTCAAATATTACTGTGAGTACCCTACCTGCCATATCTTTTATTGGGCCGATTTGCTGATCATCTGGGTAACGCTCAAGCGAAACAATCTTGGAATTTTTGTTGCTGTGTGGTGCAGCGTTAAAAGTATCAATATAAAACCGCACAGCTTCTTCGCACTCTTTGTCGAACCATAAACTAGGGGTTATTTTTGGCATAGTTTCTCCTTTGTCTTTTTATTATATCTTGCCAGGAACAGGCCGAGTAAGGCGGGGCCAAACAACTTTAGCAATAACTACCGAACGAGGAAGCATGCCGAAAGACCGGCTATCGGTGCTTTGGCCCGGATTATCGCCAACGACAAACAACTGATCGCCCTGCATATGTGCAACACGCTTTATTTTCTCGATACCTTGATGCCTGATAATAACTATCTGGCCCGGTTGTAACCTACGGAGCACGCGAATTCCAACAACCAATTGTCTAGGCTGTAACGTCGGCTGCATGCTGGTTCCGACCACCCGGCGGAGCAGTAGCACCCTACGCCTTTTTCGTGTCGGCAAATATTTTGGCAATGTCGTCAATTAGGTCGAGCAGCTTTTGTCCCTCCGCTGGATCGACGGTCTTTTTGCAGGCACCAGCTTGTTTGGTGGCTTTCCAAAATTTGTCGTGAAGGTCCGGGTATTTCTCGGCATGTTCGGGCTTAAAATAATCGGTCCACAGTACCCACAAGTGATGTTTTACTAGCTCGGCACGCTGTTCTTTTATCATTACAGCTCGCCATTTATCTTCTTCGTGGTCTAACCCGTCGTATTTTTTCATAATTTCGTGCACACTCTGGGCCTCTATGCGCGCCTGCGCCGGGTCATATACCCCGCACGGCAAATCGCAGTGCGCATACACTGGCTTAATAAACGAAAATTTCATAATCTTACCTCCATTACCTTTTTATTATAAGGCACGGTTCCTTGACTGGTGAGCTAAAACAGAGCAAGATGTAATAATAAATAGAGGAGAAACCCCTTGGAAAATAAAATAGACGGCTTAAGTAGAGCACCTGATTCCGGCAGTTACTGGGACGTAGCACCGAATGGATTCGTCGGTTCCGGCGCGCCATTCCCGCCTTATGCGTTTGCTGATCGTACACGTCTTGATAGAGCTGCCGATGGAGTATTAGCCCGCGATAAGGCAGAAAAAGCACTCACTCCGGAGGACTGGCAAGAGGTTATGGACCGGTTTCAGGCAAGAAACGCGCGTCCGTTAGGCGAACTCGGCCTACAGTAAGCTTAACGTAGTTATTGCTGCGCTTTACGCCACTTGGCTATTTCGGCGTGATGGCCGCTTAGCAGAACCTCTGGTACGCGCCTGCCGCGGAATTCTTCGGGGCGGGTGTATTGCGGAAACTCAATTGATTGGTCATCGTCTTGGAAAGATTCTATCTCGGTACTGGTTTCGCCCCCTAATACGCCGGGAAGTAAGCGAACAACCGAATCAATAATAATCATCGCCGGTAGTTCGCCGCCTGTTAACACATAGTTGCCCATGCAATATTGGCGGTCAATCCATTGTACAATTCGTTCGTCGTAGCCCTCGTAACGCGGACAAATAATAATAAGCCCTTGCTTTCCTGCCGCCAGCTCTTTGGCGTCAGATTGCTTGTACAATTTGCCCCGGGGCGTTGGCAGCAAAACTAGCGCGTCAGGATCGTTCTTTTTTGCCTGCTCAATTGCCGCCACTACCGGCTCGGGCTTAAGTAACATGCCGTCGCCGCCGCCATAAGGTGTATCGTCTACTTGCTTGCGTGGGCCTAGGCCAAAATCCCGCAGATTAATAAACGAAAACTCGGCAGCCTTGCGGTCTTGGGCTTTCCACAGCATGCTATTATTGAGCACACCGTCAAACATCTCTGGAAATAAGGTAATAATCTGGATTTTCTTCATTGAGTACTATTGTACTACGTTAACCCCCGATTCCGTCTGGACGCGGCTACCCTGTTACTCCGGCATAGGGGATGGACTTGGGGGATTACATTCCGCTATATTGGCCAAAAAACCTACACGGACAGTTCTATCATTAACCTTCGCCTGGTAGGTGCCTGCTATTTCAGGATTTTCTGTAAGCACAGCCTGCATAAGGTCATCCGAGGTCCCGGCCCAGCTTGGCGCTTCTTTAACGGTTGTAACCATTGCCTCCCCGCCATCGACCTGAGCCATCCCCACATAGCCGCCCTCCACCAACGGACGTATAACGCATTGGCCTGGTCCTGGAACCAAGCTAGGCACAGTTATCCAATGATCCGATAAAAACGTACTTGGCTTTTTGTCGTCAACTTTTCCTTTCATGGTAAGGGCGGCAGCACAAGCTCTTGCGACTTCGCCAGTACGCACAAGTATTAAAGATGTTTTTGAGTTTGGACAATAAGCCTCTTTTGATGAAGTTGCTTCAGGCCTGCTTCCAGATCCAACACCTTTTTCACTGGAATCGCCAAGAGCGCACCCACCAAGCAGTACGACACTGGCCGTTAAGCCGGCCACGATTCTTGTTTCTATATTTCTGATCATATTCACCCCCTTTATCGGTTTAAGTGCAGACACCCTACTAAACTTGAACAATTATCAATTATCGGCGCCTAAAGATAATCAAGTTTAGTAGAAATAAAAATACCCGCTGCGGCGGATATTTTTATCACATAGGGCTCCCAAGTCGCTGTAGCGAAATGGCTCGCATGAGCACGTAAATGTTTTTGTTTTTGGAATGTTCGTCTTACGACTGCTTGTAGTCTAGCCTATTCCAAAGTTTAGCGCAAGCGTCTATACATCCAAATCGTCAAGCTCTTGGAGCTCACGACGCGTTTTGCTTGCCATGCTTTCGTTAGATTCTTCTTTACGGTCGTGCTTTGGGGCTTCGAACTCGTCGTCATCCGATGTTAAATCGGCTAGGTCATCGTTTTGGGGTTGAGTCTGGCTGTGGTCGCTAGAGGCATCATCGGATTGTTGGCGGGGCGTATCGGGCCGCGGCTCGCCATTATCCACGATTTTTAGGTTGTAGCGGGCATCGTTTTTAGTACCAAGGGCACGCAGCAAAGTACGCAATGACTGGGCGGTCGCGCCGCGCTTACCAATAACCCGGCCTAAATCTTCTGGGTCCACCGTTAGTTCTAAAAGTACACCCTTTTCGTCGATCCGCCGTTCCACCACCACTGCATCAGGCTTGCTTACCAGTGATTTTACAATGAATTCTACGAATTGCTGGTCAATACTGCTCATGGTATGTCCTCACTTACTGGTCTTTTTAGTATAACAAGTCGCGCGCGCAGGTGCTAGCACCGATAATTGCGATTAGCAAGTATATGCCGGGCCCGGATTGCCGTTTGTAATAAAGGCAAACCGGCGTAAAGCTATATCATGCGGCGCAAGTATCCCAAAGGAGCGAAGCGACAACGAATAACAACTACATTAAATAGCAAACCATTCGTTGCCATTGTGAAATATTTTACTTTAGGCTTCTTTTTTAGTTTCGTCGCTGGTTGCCTCGGCTACTTCTGCGACTGGCTGTTCGGTTTCCGGAGTTTCGGTGGTAGTAGGCTCCTCGGCGGGGGTTTCTTCGGCTGGGCGGTTCTTGCGTAATTTTTCAGGATTCTTTAGCTTGTCCGTTTTTTTAGTGTCAATTGTAACCCATTTGGGCAACTTGACGCCTTCGCTTTTAAGTAATGACGCAGCCCGGTCGGAAGGTTGTGCGCCATTATTGAGGTACGTAGCAGCCTTTTCTTTGTCTAAAGTAGTTGTTTTGGCGTGTGGGTCGTAACTGCCAAGCAACGCCACAATTTTACCGCTGGTAGGAGTTAAACGAGCATCTTGCACAACAACACGGAACATTGCGTGTCCTTTGCGGCCTGTGCGTTGCATACGAATAGCTAACATCTATGGGATTCTTTCTTTCGTTAGATTATAAACAATCTTGTTCTGTATTTTACAGATATTCACCCCTGATGTCAAGAAATGTTGGGTGGCACATTTTTATACATAAGTTGGTCATTGTTGTCTGTAGAAATGTACTTATGTTTCTTAAAAAAACCGATGGTCCTTTTTGTGGCGTAGGTTTCCAGACGGCGGATTGTAGGATCTTCTTGCTGTGCGGCCTGCTCCATGCCAGCAAGTAAGGCCGATCCATAGCCACAGCCAGTGCCGCCTTGCCGCCACTGATATTGGCGCTGAACCGCCAAAAGACCAACTATTGCAATTGTAGGATGAAAAAATAATGCACCGGTTCCTAGAAGTTCATTCTCTGCGGTTAAACTATAAAAACGCGCTCGGGAAACCCCTTGGTAGTGGCTAAGATAGTGCTCGGGTGTTTGCCCTCCGTAGGGGAAAATCTCATTCCTTATAAGTTGCATGGCCGGCAAGGCAAGCTGCGTATCTGTCACCAAATCTAATGGTCGAAATTCAACAGATGGCATGGTTATTTTGTGGTCTTGTATGCAGCGAGGGCGGCTTGGGCGGCTTTTTGCTGCCCGATCTGCTTGCTGGGGCCAGTGCCAGTACCTTTAAGTTTGTTGCCGACAAAAACACCGACAGTAAACGTTTTGTCGTGGTCTGGGCCTTCCTCGCTAAGAACTTTATAGATTGGGGTGTGGCCTTCGCGGCTTTGGGCGACTTCTTGCAAATGTGATTTACTGTCTAGCCACGAACCGGTGTCTAAAATTTCTTTAAAGGTGACTATAAGCGTTTTGGTTATAAATTCTTTGGCTGGTTCGTAGCCTTTATCTAGGTATAGTGCACCGATGACAGCCTCGTAGGAGTTGGCCAAAATTTGGGCGCGGGCGCGTTCGGTGCCGTGTTTTTCGCCCCGGCTAAGGCGCAGAAGCGGTTCAAAACCATAGCGGCTGGCAGCGGCACTGATGCTCTCGGTACGTACTAGCGAGCTACGCCAGTTAGTCAAAATGCCTTCGGGTTCGCTAAAATTGCTATACAAATATTCGGTAACAACCAGCTCTAGCACGGCATCGCCCAAAAATTCTAAACGCTCGTTGTGTTCGTGGGCGCTTTTTTTGTGCTCGTTTAAATACGAACGATGTGTAAACGCCGTAATTAGCAGCTCGATTTTATCAAAAGTAACACCTAGCACGTCCCGAGCAAACGTTTGATATACGCTGTAATCCATTCGTCTAAAGCCTTGTGTCCCGAATTTTCTTCATGCCCACTAAAATTAATTTACCAATGTCGTCATAAGCAATTTTATCAATTGCAATGGTGGCTGGGAACCACTTTATGTCATTTAACCAATCTTCGGGGTGCAGACGGTCGGTGTCGCCCAACGCCTGGACCAAGTAAATATGCATGGTCATAAGCACCAAGGTCTGGCCGCGGCGGTAGCGGAAGGACACTTTACCTAGCCAGTGATGGACTTTCATTTCCTGCAGGCCTGTCTCTTCGCGGATTTCGCGTTCGGCGGTTTGCTTGGGTTCCTCGTTTGGTTCAACGTGACCTTTAGGGATGGTCCAACGGTTTTTGGCGTCCTGGATGAGTAAAATTTCTAGTTTTCCGTCTTTACTGCGGCGGAAAATCACGCCACCGGCTGTGGTTTCGTGCACTACTTCCTGGATGCTCGGACGGCGCTGCACGAACTTGCGCAAACCATTAAACGGTTGCGGGCGTTTCATGCGGTAACCTCGTCAGTTTTAGACCCCTCGGACACTACTATTTCGCCGTTTTTTTGACGAAGCGCAGTACCTAACACGCCGTTAATGAACTTAGAAGAATTCTCACTACCAAAAGCCTTACCAAGCTCTACTGCTTCGTTAATTACTACTTTTGGCGGCACGCTTTTCTCGTACGTTAGTTCGTACAAACCCATGCGCAAAATCACGCGGTCCATACGGGCAATTTGGTCGATGGGCCATTCTGGTGCAATTGGTTGCAGTTCGGTATCTAGTTGAGCGGCATGCTTGTTTACGCCTTTAACCAGCCGCTCGATAAATTCGGTGTCATCGACGGTCGAAGAGTAGCGGTCGATGTTGCGCCGTAAAACCTCATGTAAATCAAAGGCTTTGTCCCCAGCTTGCGCCCGGAACTCTTGTTCAAACAAAGTCTGCAGCGCAATGATGCGTCCAAGATGACGGTTCGATGCCATGGCGGTAGTTGCCTCCTGTCTACTTAGTATAGCCCAAATATAGGGCGACTAAGCAGCTTTAGTGGCCGTGCTCGTTTTAGCTTTGCCACTTTCGCGTCGGGTGGTGTACACCTTAACCGGCGATTTGGCGTTAACTTTGCGTGCTAGTTCTAGTACCAGATGGCTGCGACGGGCGCCACTACGGCGCGCACTGGTTCGTTTCTTAGGCTTACCCATTAAAAATACTCCTTAGCGGATTTACATTATTACCTTGTATTATATCTTTAAAATAGCGTTATGACAAGACCTGTACGCTGTTGTTTAGTGGGCCTACCAAAGTCTTTCTACAACCGGAATATCGATGACTGAAGGCGTATCGTGCCCAGATTTTCTTAGATAATGACGTTTTGGGGCAAGTTCACTTTGTATGATGTCGACCCCACCCCCTGTAAGATCAAAATTTTGTGGCGCTGCTTGTATGTACGTTAAAACACGCTGCTTGGCACTGTCTATGACATCCTGCCGTAGCTTGGGTCGTCTTGAATATTGTTCGCCCAACTCCTGTAAGGAAATGCCATATCCACCGTGCAGCGGAAGGTGAAGGTAAGCACGCAAATCACTGTATTCCCACAATGCGCGCAGTTCGGTAGCCCTGGTTACAGATAAACGTGGGTCTTTGGGGAGTTGAATGCCCGAATACGGGCCATATAAACGCAACAACACGGCCATCTTTAGCCCATTACCAGCTGTTAAGGCGTAACAGATTTTGCTCTCGCCAAAACTAACCTTATCTAGGGTGCCTACACCTGCAATTTCTGTGTGGTCAAAAGCGTTAGGCGCTATCTCATCCATCTCAGAAATTTGTTGGCGCATGCCGGTGGCGATTCCTTCGTCGATTAGCAAAGTATCGACGATTGTCTCTATGGCTTCGGCTTGTAGGTCGCGGGGCAGCAAATCGCCTGCCGTTGGGAGATTGGGCGTAAGGTTAGCCCATGTTTCCCCGCTAGTCACGGCCTCAAGATCGGCAAAAGTATAGGCGCGGCCCACCTCGGCAGACTCCTGGGACGTTCCGGTCATACTACAAAACTAACTAGTCTGCCTGGGACGTAAATTGTCTTTTTGGGTTGCTTGCCTTGCAGATGGGCGGCAACTTTCTCGTCCGTCTGGGCTGCGGTGGCAATTTCTTCTTTGGATGCACCGCTAGGCACCGTTAGTTGCGCGCGAACTTTGCCATTTACCTGGACGACGATAGTCATGGTATCGCTGACTAGGTATTTTTTGTCATATGCTGGCCATTTGCTCTGATGGATAGAATCTTGGTGGCCTAATTGCGCCCATAATTCTTCGGTCATATGCGGGGCAAATGGCGCTAGCAGCTGCAGCAAGGTTTCGATAGTCCATCTCCAGGTGTCAGTTTTAGCCATGGGCGTATTGGCCTTGGCCTTATATAGCTCATTAACAGTCTCCATAAGCGCAGCGATTGCTGTGTTAAAACCCATACCATCAAGGTCTTTGCCAACTCGATGAATGGCGCGGTGCATAATGGGCCTGAGCTGGTCATTGTTACTTTGTCCAGTCTCGGAAACCTCTTGATATTCCTGAGTTAAGGCCCAAACCCGCTGCAAAAAGCGGAAGGCGCCGCCCATGCCTTCGACACTCCAGTTAGCAGCTTGGTTCCAGGGGCCGATAAACAGTTCCATAATGCGGATGGCGTCGGCACCGTAGCCTTGCTCGATCAAGCCATCTGGCTCGATAGTGTTACCCTTGCTTTTGCTCATTTTTTGGCCGTCGGGTGCAAGGATCATACCGTGGTTACGGAGCGTTTTGAAGGGCTCGTCAAAATCGATAAGGCCAGCGTCTTGCATTACCTTGGTCCACATACGGGCGTACAGTAAGTGCATTACAGCGTGCTCGGCGCCACCGATGTAATCATCAACCGGTAGCCAATGCTTAACATGTTGAGGGTCAAAGGGCTGCTTGCCATTGTGCGGGTCGGCAAATCGCAAGAAGTACCAACTGCTGCAAGCAAAACCATCCATGGTGTCGGTTTCGCGTTGGGCCGGGCCGCCACACGTTGGACAATCAGTGTTGACCCACTCTGCAACCCTGGCTAAGGGGCTGCGGCCATCGCCGCTTGGTTCGTACGACTTCATCTCTGGCAGCATTACTGGCAATTGGTCTTCTGGCACTGGCACAACGCCGCACTTCTGACAATGGACCATTGGAATTGGCGCGCCCCAATACCGCTGCCGACTAATCAGCCAGTCGTGTATTTTGTAATTTACCCGTACCTGGGCTGCGCCTTTTTTCTCGAGATCGGCGACAATTTTCTCGCGCGCTTCTTCGGTACGTATATTGTTGTATGGGCCGGAGTTAATCATCGACCCTTCGCCGATGTGAATCCCGCCATCCAGGACGTACTCAGCCAGGGCTTGCCAGTCATTCTGGAGTTTCTGACGAAATTCCTCTGGTGGCAGCCATACTACCTCGTAAGCATCTTTTTCGTAGTCTTCAACACCAATAGTACCTGAGTGTGCTAGCGACCGCATAGTAACGGGCACAACTTGTCTGACTGACCGTTGAACAGGATGGTAAGCTATATCGCCATGCTTGCCGTCGACATAATACGTTGAAGTTGCCGCCGGTAAAACATCGCCAACTGTAAAGTCAGTGTAGCCGGTTTCTTCGCTAAATTCGCGGGCAGCAGCTTTTTGCGTAGTTTCCCCTTCGTCAATGCCACCGCCGGGCAAACCGTAACGGTCGCGATATTTGTCTTTCCAGTCTAGTGCGCAATAGGTGTTGGTAGCTGGGTCATGTGCCACTATTACAACAGATGGACGGTCAACAGCTTTGGCCTGATATTCCCGGAAAATTGGCGAGACCACTGGTACAATGGGCAGCTGATATTTTTGTGCAAAAGCGTAATCACGCTCGTCGTGGGCAGGGACAGCCATAATCGCACCGGTGCCGTAGCCAGCCAACACATAGTCGGCAATCCAAATAGGAATTTTTTCGTCATTAGCGGGGTTAACCGCATAAGCGCCGGTAAAGACGCCTGTTTTTTCACGGTCAGTTTCTTGGCGTTC
>DASRJJ010000131.1:0-3630 GCA_035649555.1 Saccharimonadales bacterium (SeqCode) | reverse complement strand
TTTTCGTACAATCCTAGCTAGCCCATCTGTTGCCAATTGGTCTGCAGCTGCATTACTGGCGGCGATGTCTGCTTCGATACGGGCGCTACGAGTTTTTGCATCGGCGCTAAGGGCCTGCACCCGGGCTCGTAAAGCATCTGTAAATGGAGAAGATTCATTATTTGACGTAGTTTTATTATAACATATTTAAGGTCTTAATACATTCTACTTTAGTGTATAATACAGATAGAAAAAGGAGTTTTGGGAGTGTCCGGACATTCTAAGTGGTCAACCATTAAACGCGAGAAAGGTGCCAAAGACGCCGCCCGTGGGGCCGTTTTTACCAAGCTTGGCAACGCTATCGCCATCGCTGCGCGCAGCGGGATCGACCCGGAAATCAACTTCGCCCTCCGTCTAGCAATCGATAAAGCCAAAACCGCCAATATGCCAATGGCCAACATCGAGCGCGCTATCCAACGTGTTGCCGACAAAAGCGCAGCGCAACTGCAAGAAATTTTGTACGAAGGTTACGGCCCCGGCGGCGTCGCCATTTTAGTAGAGTGCGCCACCGACAACATCAACCGTACCTATCCCGAGGTGCGCCTGGCGTTTAGTAAACACGGCGGCAACATGGCCGAAAAGGGTGCAGTGGCCTTCCAATTTGACCGCAAAGGGATGATTCGGGTCAAAGGCAAAGGCGACGAACTACTGATGCAAGCCCTCGACGCCGGCGCCGAAGATGTACAAGAAGAAGGCGAAGAGTCGGTCGTTTACACCGAGCCAACGCAGCTGGCCAAAGTCCGTGATAGCCTGCGCACCGCTGGAATAGAAGTTGTGGAAGCAGAGTTAACCTACGTTCCAAACACCACTATCCAAGTTGCCGACAAAGAAACAGCCGGTAAAATTATGCGGCTTATGGATGCCCTAGAAAACGTCGATGACGTTGTCACTACCCATGTAAATTTTGATATTCCAGAGGAACTGCTTGGCTAGGCGATCTAAAAGACCCGACCTCCCCCGATCGTCGGTTATTTATGTAGACCAGCAGCGAACGACCGCACAAAATGGCGAAGTCCAGTTGCTACAAGGAATGACCACACAGACTATCGATATTCTGGCCGTGACACTTATAGAAAACCACCGTGCAGGGCATCACCCCAATCCACGTTGGGGGACGGGTTTGTTTAGTCATAAGTTGGCAATTGGCCAGTCGGTTGTGCGCCCTTGTATCGCTGCTACCGTCCCTGGCATCATTGCTGGCAATACATTTCGTCGCCATGTAGCCTACAGGGAAAGCGCCTTTGACCATTTTGGCCAATGGCCGGAGTATTTTGACAAGCTTGGCCAGGCTTTTCATCGGAATGCTGGCACTGCGCAGTCAACGGCTTACCGGTTGCAGCTTCCCGCTAGTCATATTGAGGAAATTGTAGGATCCTATTTTAAATCGGAGTCGATTTATTTTGAACCACCGCACGTAAGCTCGTTTGAACTTGCAAGAGCGATCGTAAACGTCGGTTCAAGGCTTATCACGGAGGAATGTCAATTGCTTGGTATCGGGAAGGCTAGCTGGCCAATCTTACTACTAGGTGGTTTACAAATCGAACGCGGCATAGACCATACCGTCCGGGCTACACCTTGCGAAGCCAGTTTATAATCAAGGTATGCGAATTATAGGCATTGACCCAGGTACCGGCATTTTAGGATTTGGTGTTATTGATATACAGGCTGGGCGGACGCAGCTGGTGGATGCTGGCGTCATTCGCACGCCAGTTAAAGAAGACGATGCCGTGCGGTTAGAGACGATTTTTCAGGAACTTAACGATATTATTATGCAAACCAAGCCCACTGTGATGTCGGTCGAAAAGTTGTTTTTTGCCCGCAATGTTACCACCGCCATGACTGTTAGCCAGGCGCGGGGCGTTGTATTGTTATGTGCCAGACTTAATAGCCTACCAATTTATGAATTTACACCGATGCAAATCAAACAAGCTGTTGCCGGCTACGGCAAAGCCGATAAAAAACAAATGCAAGAAATGGTGCGCGTGTTACTTAAACTAAAAGAGATACCTAAGCCCGACGACGCCGCTGATGCTTTGGCTGCCGCGTTGACCTGTGCGAGCAGTATTCAAAATAAATAAGGTCACTAATTTTTGCTCACGGCACTTGCGGGTCACGAAATGTGTTTGTATAACACATTTCGCGCTTCCGAGGTGCCTTTGAACAAAAATTAGTAACCTTATTTATTTTGAATACCTAACGCCGTGACTTCTCATGCAAAGATTTCTGCAGTAAAAGATCGTGCAAATGCTCGGCTTCTTTCATGGTTAATCCGGGCAAAAAGCCTTCTGCCTTGCTGCGCGTGCCGCCCACTACCTCGCGTTTATCTGGAAAGGTGCTGCCTGCGCTTTCAATCTCTAGTTTGCCGATCCCTAAAATGCGGTCGATAAGCGTGCGTGTAATGTTAACATTTTGGATTTGCTGGAAAGGGATAGTGACATGGCGCTTGTTGATAATGCCGTATTCGATACGTAGACCTTCCGATTCAACCGAAAAGTAAAAATGGTTGTACACCACCATAGCGATAAGGTAAGTCAGAATGACATAAATACCAAAACCGATAGCAGCAACGATGGGTTCGAAGTAAGCTGTCACAGCCAGCACGACAAGTATGAGTGAGGTAATGCCGATATAATTTATGAAAAATAACAACTGCGCAGCCGGAGCGAGGAGGCGCGGCGGAAATTCTTCGGCAATCAGGACTTGCAGTTTGGGGTCTTCTAGGTGGGCAGACTGGTTAGCTTGTGCCGGGTCAGTAGGTGCTGCTTGGACACGGAACTGGCCAGATGCCTCGCCGTGCATGGCCGCGCCGCAACTCCAACAGTAGTTGGCTGATTCATCAACCAGTTGACCGCAGTTACTGCAATGGATTTTCTTCACCCTTGTATTATAGCGTATTTGAGTGAAATGTACCCTTATGACATACTATTGTTTATGATTGCGATGCTGAATGGGGTTGTAGCCGAGAAGCCGTTAGACCGGATTGTGCTGGACGTAAACGGCGTAGGGTACGGCGTTTTTGTAACCATCGAAGACCACGGGCGCCTCAATACCGGCGATTCGGCCAAGTTGCATATTTATGAACATATTCGCGAAATGTCGCACGATTTATTCGGCTTTACCACACCGGAAGCCAAAAAATTATTTGAACAACTACTGGACGTAAACGGTGTTGGGCCAAAAATGGCGCTTAGTGTATTAAACATTGGCAATACTGGCGACGTGCGCACGGCAATTGCTGGCGGCGACACTAAAGCTATCCAAAAAGCTAACGGCGTGGGCAAGCGTGTGGCCGAACGAATTGTCGTCGAACTGAAGGACAAGGTTGGTTTGGAAGGGGTCGATCTGGCCTCTACCGGCATGCTCCAGTCCGAAAACTTATTGCGACAAGACGAAGCTGTCGAAGCCTTAGTGTCTCTTGGCTACACCCCGCAAGATGCTGCTGCCGCACTTTCATCCATCCCGGCAGAACTCGCTACCGAAGAGCGCATTAAGCTAGCACTAAGAAGGGCGACAGGGTGAACGAATTAAGCCCGGAACGCAGGTTTACGTTGGTAAGCCCCGACGGTAGGGAAATGCGCCAGCTATTGCCTG
>DASRJJ010000130.1:0-8081 GCA_035649555.1 Saccharimonadales bacterium (SeqCode) | reverse complement strand
TGCCACAGCCGGGTTCGGTGTGCGTGAAAACAGGGAGCGGTTCGCCGGTGAAGTCGGTTGGATCGATGTGACGCTCCACTACCTTGTCCTGCTCGTTAATGAACAAGACATGCACGGTCGCGCCGTTGTCCCGCATGACTGGGCCAAACTTGTACCGGACGATATCTTCCAATTCGTCCAGGTTGAGGATGCCGATTTCGCTGTCCTCGATAACATTCTTCATGTGCACTAAGGTGCGCCAGCTGGTTCCGAGCTTGGCCGCACCTACAGCGAATTGTCTGGGGAGATTCGGCAATGGTCCGCTCTTACGAGGAACCTTGGCATCGTACTGCTCCTTGATTTCCTCCCCTCTGAATGTCCAAATGTTCGCCTCAGATTCACCTTCGACCTGGCTGGCAAAGATGTATTCCTCGCACTTGTTCAGTGGCGAGACTAGTCCCAAGCCAAATTGACCGAGTGTCCCCCTTTTGGGTTTGATGCTTACACCGACGGTAGCTAGTGCTCTTTTGAACTTTTCTACCGACACGCCCGCGCCGTCGTCTACCACGCAAGCGACACGACCTTTGACGTCCGCACCGACGAAAATTTTCTTCGCTCCGGCGTCGACCCCATTTTGGATGGCCTCGGCTACAGTGAGAGTTATCGTTGGATAGGTTTTGGCCATCCTGTAGATAACCGCACCATGATGTGGTCGAAATTCGTCGTGTTCTTCCCTAGCCAAGGTCTTGCCAGGCATTTTACTAGCCCCCCATTGTGTTAGCGCGCTCAGAGCAAAGCCGGTTTATGAGCGTGGATAGCTCGAACATACCTTCTTCTCCGAGGTGCTCACGCACAAACGCGCGCTCTTCGGGAGAACATTTCTCAGATACGAGATACCGGGCTAAGGGCAAAACTGCTCCTAGCCTTTGCGCCGCCTCCATAAGGAAGTGGTCTCTGCTAGGTCCTTCCGTTGCCGGAGGTGTTGCAGCTGATGGTGTGCTGGCCCTCGCTTGTCCTGAGGCTGGAGAGTCTTCTCTTACAAACTTCCGCCGAAGGGCGTCTTCAGCCTCCAGCAACACGCTGCTGTAGAGTTTCTCCAGTTCTTCAAGTGTTTGCTTGGGCTTTATGACCGCGTCGTTGGGATCACGATGCCCAAAAGCTGTGTCGTAGACAGCCTGAACGTGGCCTGTGCCAAGAAAGGCTTGCGCCTGTTCTGGCGTGACCAGCTTAAAGGCAACTAGTCGCCCAAGGAACGCACCGTAAGGCGTCACATTTTCTTCGAGCTCCGGGGAATCGATTCCGAGGGCCGCCAACAAGTGCATGAGCTTGAGCAGACGAATGCCAATTGGCCTTTGTTCGCCAACTAGCCAATCGTTGATGGTGTCTGGTTTGGTGTCGGTAAATTCCTTTACCAGCTGAACGGGAAGGTTTGCCCTCCTTAGTCTTTCGAGTAAGCTGTCGGTTAACGCTCGGTTTTGAAGCCGTGCCATGTTTTTACCTGCCTTCTGGCTTGTAGAACGATAGGTTGTTCATAACACCTTGATGTTCAGGTACAATCCTCCTCTCTCGAGAGTGATCAATTATTAATTATATAATGAAACGGGCTGCACTGCCAGGATAACAAATAAACCAACCAGCAGTTAGTGCCGGCAGTCGATACTTTACATTTTAGCTAACTAGCCATGGATGACGTTAAAGGTATAGGTACCGTTGGTCAGTGGCTTGCTAATTGCTAAAGCGCTGACTGCTTTAGAAATACTCTTAATGGCTGTGGGGAGTTCTAACTGGGAACCAGTCGGACCGCCACGATTAGAACCAGTAAGAGCGTAAAATGTGCGCTCAAGGGTAAAAAGTTTTGCTCGCATGCCACAGTAATCTTCTTCTGGTAAACGTATATTGTACCTAGCTGCATTTACACTTGCGACAGAAACATCTCCGAAGCCAGGCAATCGGGCCTCGACATCGAACGAATCGTCATCCTGTTTTTCAGCACTAAATACCGGTATAACACCCGGCGGAACCCAAAACTTAGCAAGGTGTGGGGCCGCGCTAGTGTCCTTGCGATTGTATACCAAATCAACCTTAGTTGGATTGCCGAGTTTACTAAACAAACGTAACGTTTCGTTCCCGAGGTCAGCCGCATAAAGAAAGTAGTCTATCGGGTACTCACCAGAAGGAAGTTCTGGCGTAAAATCGTAATGAAGCGTTTCTGTGATAGCCATTCAGTTTTCCGACGGTTACATTTTGATTTCGACGTCGCAGCCGGCTGGGAGCGAAAGGTTCATGAGTGAATCAATCGTCTTTGGCGTTGGCTCGGTAACATCGATAAGGCGTTTGTGCACGCGCATTTCGAACTGCTCACGACCTTTTTTGTACACGTGCGGGCTTTTTACGACGGTATAGGTACTACGGTCGGTAGGCAGTGGGATCGGACCAGCAATGGTAGCGCCCGTGCGCAGGGCAGTATCAACAATCTGCTTGGCGGCTTGGTCAATTACCTTATGGTCGTAGGCCTTTAGACGGATACGAATCCGTTGTTTTTGATCTTTCTTTGGTTCTGCAACCATGGTGTTACTACTCCTTGTAGTTGGGTGCCGTAACCTCTGCTGGCTCTATGGCCGAGCCGAGTTCTCGGCACAATTAGTAAATAGTGATGTGTATTATACATTTTTGCCTTTGGTAAGGCAATAAAAAAAAGCGCCCGGGATAACCCGAGCACTTTTTATTGGATTTAGATCGATTATTTAACGATCTTAGTTACAACACCGGCGCCAACCGTTCGGCCGCCTTCGCGGATAGCGAAGCGCAAACCTTGGTCCATGGCGATTGGGGCGAGCAACTTAACCTTAAAGGTGATGGTGTCGCCTGGCATAACCATTTCTTTGTCGGCTGGCAGTTCAACTTCACCAGTTACGTCCGTGGTACGGAAGTAGAACTGTGGCTTGTAGCCCTTAAAGAATGGCGTGTGTCGGCCACCTTCTTCCTTGGTAAGGATGTAAACCTCGGCGTCAAATTCGGTGTGCGGAGTAATAGTGCCTGGCTTAGCCAACACTTGGCCGCGTTCGATGTCTTCGCGCTCGATACCTCGGAGCAAGATACCAACGTTGTCGCCGGCTTGGCCTTGGTCGAGCATCTTCTTGAACATTTCGACACCGGTTACCACGCTCTTGCGTGTGTCGCGGATACCGACAATTTCGACTTCTTCGTTCACCTTAATAACACCTTGTTCAACACGGCCGGTAGCAACAGTACCACGACCCTTAATGCTAAACACGTCTTCGATAGGCATAAGGAAGGTCTTGTCGAGGTCGCGCTTTGGCTCGGGGATATATTCGTCCATAGCGTCAACGAGTGCCATAACAGCGTCTTCGTTGGCGGCGTCGCCTTCCAAAGCCTTGGTGGCTGAGCCACGAATGATTGGGCAGTCGCGGTCAAATTCGTACTTGGCAAGCAAGTCGCGAACTTCTTCTTCGACCAAGTCAACCAATTCAGCATCGGCAAGGTCCATCTTGTTAAGGAATACCAAGATGCTTGGCACGCCCACTTGCTTGGCAAGCAGTACGTGTTCGCGGGTCTGAGGCATAGGGCCGTCAGCAGCAGATACAACCAATACAGCGCCGTCAATCTGAGCAGCACCAGTAATCATGTTCTTAACGTAGTCGGCGTGGCCAGGCATGTCTACGTGGGCGTAGTGACGCTTCTTGGACTCGTACTCCTGGTGGGAAGTAGCGATAGTAATACCACGTGCACGCTCTTCTGGGGCGTTGTCGATCTCGTCGTACTTAACTGGTTTGTTAATGTTGCTCGGAAGTTTCTTAGCGAGCACAGCGGTAATAGCTGCGGTCAGCGTAGTCTTTCCGTGGTCAACGTGGCCCATGGTACCAACATTAACGTGTGGCTTGCTACGGTCAAATGCGTCTGCCATTAATTATGACTCCTTAATTAGTTTTATAGTCGTATGAGAAATACACTCATACGAGTGACTTGCCTATTGTATCGTAAAGTGTTTACGGTGTAAAGAGTAATGCCACTGATGGCTAAAAAGCTTGATCAGGGCGGACAAAGCGGGCTTCGAAATCACAGACTTGCCCGTTATCACGACCAAAAATGTGCAATAAGTCGCGTTCTTCTTGCGTGGCTTCACGGAGTCCGTGACATATCAATATTGCAGGGCATACTTCTCCACTGGCAAGGCCTTTAGTTGGCTCATGGCGCGTAAAATTCATGCTGCTTACAATGTCGCAGCCTTCTCCTTGCAGACAGCCTTCTTCAAATACCGTTTCCTGAACGGCAAAAAGTGGCCCACTTAACATGTCACCAGCTTCAAAGTCAGCCATTTGATTACTCCTTTACAGTTGTGCAGAACCCTGACTATTGTAAGGCAGAATTGCAGTAGTATAAAGCACACTGCGATATTAAACGTTTACCAGCACGCGCAAAACTTGCTATGGTATAGGTAGTCTATAGTAAGGAGTTTGGACCGTGGCAGAGTACTATAAGCCTGATCGCTCGGATCCGGCGTATGATCTTTTAACTGGTCGTGTTGGAAAAATCATAAGCGGTGAGGCAGAAACGGTAGTCATTGACTTACACCCACCAGAACACCTAGCGGCCTTGGTTGCTCACCACCTTAGAACTGCGCGTCGAGATCTGCAGCCACATGTTGACTACATCTGTGGTAATCTACGGGCAGCAAAGCGCGACCCCCAGGAACGCTATACCAACGAGCACGACCCCGACCCCACCAAGCGGGGTACCGACCTAAACCGCGCCTTTAAAACCGTAGGCGCACCCACAACATATGAACAGGGACGAGCAAAAAGGCTGCGGCCACAATTGCGTTCTTATAAACGCGTACTAGACGTGCATACCTCGACCACAGATTGTGGGCCAAACCGACGCTTTATTTTAGTGGCCCGGCCAGATAACACCGAAGTCCGCAACATCATTGCAGCCTCACCCATTGAGGACGTCATAATAATGCCTCCTGACATTGCTGAACCTTCACTTATCGGCCAGGTGCCCAATAGCGTTTCCTTTGAATATAACCAAGATTTTGCCCGCACACCCGAGGCCATGGCCGAAATGATGTTAGTCCTGGATGGCCTTACAACAGGCATACAACATGCTCCACGAACCCGTAGGTTTTATGAAGTATTTGAGCCAATTAAGCGCGAGGAAGACCCAGGGTTGGGAACACCAAACTTTGAACTTTGCCGCGACGGCTATTACCCAGTACTTTTAGGAGAGAATTCCTACCGGAGAAACCCCGCGGTTGCCTATGTTGGCTTTAAGGCCCGCGCACCCGAACTCATTGAGCTATAAAAATCACCTTGCATACTTACACAAATAAGGTACTATACGCTGACAAGCAAACAATTTGCTTTGTTTGACAACACGAAATTAAGGGAGAAACCATGAAGCCACGTTTATTTGCAGAGCTTCCCGACCAAGCGCACCTAGAAAACCACGTCGAGTACATCGATGGCGCTGCAGTACTGGCTGCTTATACACTCCACCAAATGCCTGCCGAATTGCGTGCGCTTAGTAACCTCAAGGGCGAAGATGCCAACAAGGCCTATGTTGACCTAGCGGCCAAGCACGCAGAAATTTTGGACGATGCCGCACCCGATGTGTACAGTAACAGCGACAAAGCAAAAGCCGAAATTGCCCAGCTAGACCTACTGTTTATGCTAGGCTGCTACCTGCCAGGCGAGGCCGAAGCAGATGCCCTGGTGCCACCACAACTGCGTGCCATGCTTACATACAACGCCGAACGTTTTAGGCTCCCCAAGCACATGGATTACGACATGATTATTGATGTCAACACACGGAGATTTATGGAAACTGGGGAAATCCGTGTATATAGTGACGGGCCAGAGCGCAATTCGGAGCGCGATTTTTACATCGGCCACTACTACGCCGAACCCAAAGTAAAGGATGCCGTGGGCAGTGTGCGGACTATCCTAGAAAACCCTGACCTCCCCAATAAAAAAGCCATGCTTGACTTTGCCCGGACCCAGTTAACGGCATGCCGTGCTATCATCGGCAACTACGCACAAATGCCCCCAGAGCACTTTATCTACTTCCGCCGCCACCTTATGGCTTACGCCGATGGTACCCGCAACGCCAGTGGCACGTTTTTACCCAGCATTCAGCAACTCGAGGTCGCCATGCACGCGCCAACAACGGCTTACTTGGCATTTCTAGAAGAAGCACAACCTTACTTTCCTGCGTGGGCGCGTGAACGCATGGCCGAACAAACTAGTGACTCGCGCGGCGGAAACAACCTGCTAAGCAAGGTGTTACAAGGCGGTATACATTTAAGTACCGAGGAACTCAAGTCGTTCCGCGACCTTGCCGACGAATTTTTACTTACCAAAAACACGCATGCCCAAGTTGCCCACCGACTTATTCCAAAGGCCTTTAGTGCGGGCAAATTAGTCGTTGATCAAGTCAGTGCCAAGCCTGAACAAGATATCTTTGCCGTTGGCGAGGCTGTGTATGCCGGAACCGGTGATTTTAACATACCCCATTTGTTAGGTAATGGTCTCAAGCGACTGCACGATTTGAAACGGATACTTGAGGATCTCATAATTATCCAGGACACGCAGGCAGCATAAACTACTTGACGCATGGCGCGCCAACCTGTATAAACACTACCAAAGGCGTTTGAGCCAGGAATATGGGCCTGGCGAGCTGACTTGTGAACCATCGCCATCAATTGGCGAAAGTAGCAAGCTCCGGCAGAAGTCCGTTACCAGACTTCAAACCGATGTCACCCTAGCGGGCAACAGAGTCGGTCGCTAAGACTTCGCTGGCAACAGCGTGGTAAAGCAAGGTGGCACCACCTTTGTCCAAAGGTCCTTGCAGATACTTGTGGCTTTGTAATTGCACAAGTTTCTGCAAGGACTTTTTGTAACCATTAAAAAGGTAAAAACACATGGATGACACATTCACACTTCACAACCTTACTATATCTGTTATTGGCGACCCAAAAACATTTGTGTGCGGCCACGAAGCCGGTCCGGCTTTTACAGTTGTTGGTGAAGATTTACTATTCACTGGCAACGGCCGCTTTAGCATGTACGCCTTGGCAGCGCTTTTGCCAATACTACCCGCCAAACAGCGCCCCTGCGATAAAACCGACTGGGTAACAACAGATGCATTTATTGCTTGCCCTGACCCTAATTGCGGCGCAAAGTTTAAAATCGAGCGAACAGGTAAAACCACCTTCCACCACCACGAGGTCACTAAGGTACCCCTAGTCAAGCAGAAAGCTTAGTATGAGTTACGAACGTTTATTTACCGCGGCGGCGCCTATCAGCCCAGAGGAGCATCTGCCTGATGCCGAAATCTATGCTTCCCCACTAAGCCGCTACGTGTTGGATGAACTACCCCAGGACCTATCTGCAATTCGCGCTAACCAGCTAAGCTACACCGACCTAGCCGCCAAGCATGCCGCTTTGTTGGCCGAAGCTGAGCCCTCTATGCTACAAAACGAAGACCCACATACAGCAAAGATCACCCAACTAGATTTAGTCTTCATGCTGGGCAGCTACATCCCGACAGGCAGCGTATTCGAGGCCGCACCCGCTGACCTTCTGCTAAAATTGCGCCAGCAAAGTGCATACTTTGGCCTGCCACCGCTTATGACGTACGATCTAGTCGTAAACGCAAACTCGGCAGAGTACCTTAGAACCGGCCAAATGCGAACCTTCACAACTGGCGAAACCGGCCGCCACGAGCGTGACTTTTACCTAGGACACTACCAGGCCGAACCGTTTGCCCGCTCTGCAACCGAAAAATTAAAACAAATAATTGAGAATACAGACAATCCAGGTCAATACAAACTATTACAGGAGGGAGCCCAAGACGTCGCTACCCTTCGCCGCTATATGGATGCCTATTTGCGATTTAACCCCGACGACTTTGCCGTAATCCGTCCCTACCTGGCGAAATATCCAAACCAAAAGCCCAACGCTAGCGGTGCTTTTATGCCCGGCCCACAGCTGCTAGAGCTAGCCTTGTCGCCGCCTACCGGAGGACATGTCACATATCTGCAAGAAAGTGGCCCTTATTTCCCTAGGTATGACCAAAGC
>DASRJJ010000129.1:0-13711 GCA_035649555.1 Saccharimonadales bacterium (SeqCode) | reverse complement strand
TCGCCACTGACGGCATCGGTTGCCAGTTGCAGGTTACCGATGGCACCGTTGGAGATGTCGCCACTGGCAATTGTTCCATTGGCGATGAGGGCGCTGGTTATCGCATTTGCCGCAATATCGGTTGTGTCGATGGCGCCGTCAGCAATAAGCGCGCTGGTTATCGCATTAGTGGTAATATCTGATGTCCCCACCGCGCCGCTGGCAATTTTGTTCGTGGACACTGCATTGTCGGCTAACTTGGCCAAGGTTACGGCGTCATCATCTAAAATGCTGGTAGTTACTGCACCTACACCAAGTTGCAGTTGATTAATGGCCCCATCTGCTAATTTGGAACCGGCAATGGTGCCATCGGCAATGTGCTGGTTTGTGACTGTATTGTCTGCTAGGATAGTTGCCGTCACTGAGCCGGTAGCAAGGAGTGCACTTGTTATGGCATTGTTGGCGATATCTGCTGTGCCAATTGTGCCATCAGTGATAAGCCCGGCAGTAATGGCGTCCGCAGCAATGTTGCTGCCCTGAATAGCTCCTGGTGCGATTTTGTCGTTAGTAACAGCTTGGCTACCAAGCAGAGCATTAGTAATAGCTCCGCTAGAGATGTCGCCTGTATCAATAGCGCCATCCATGATTTTGAGCGATGTAATTGATCCGTCCATCACCGAGTCGATGGCACTAATCACATCTGACGAAAGATCGAGGAGTCCGATGGTTCCGTTAAGGATATCTGAAGCGTCGACATTCCTAAGATCGAGCTGATCAATAACATCGAGGGTAGCCACTCGACTGTTGTTATTGAGCCACCGAACAGCAGTGGAACTAAAGTGGATGGGTGCAATACCGTTTATTGGTTCTGACCATGAATCGGTCCGAATAACAGTAGGCGTAACTGCCGAAGGGGTAACCGTTTCTTGGCTATTATTTGCCTGGAGTGATTGTATGTGTTGCTCCTGTGCCAGCGACTTCCACAAGTAAAAAAGTATTCCACAGGCCACCAGCAAAATAAGTAACAAAAAAAATTGTACGCTGTGCATCACCACATAACGCCAACTACTAGCCGTATTTCCACCCCCGCGCATCTCTAAATAGTATAGACGCAAACGAAGCGATGAGCAAAGGTATTAGCTATATAAAATTGACTATTTTAAAATAATATGTTAAATTGTTTATGGTTATCATGAAAACAAATACACAAAAACATAACCACCACAAAAAACCATTTCATCTCCATGTAGAGCATTTTTTCCGCATGCGAGCCCTACTAGTAATGATCCTTGGCTTGTTAATGTTAGCTATTGTAAGGTCGGACAGTAAATTGCTAGGGATGGTACGCGAGGCTTACGCCGAAGGTTACGGACTGGTAGGCGCCTACATGAGGGAAGAGACGGTGCGCACGCCTGCTACTTTCGCTACAGTTCGTGCCAGTACAATTTCTGGGCGATAGGCATGTAGCGTTTTGTTTTTTGCCTGGTGCTCTATATATTGTGGAAAACCCATGTATATCTACAAAACTTGTGGAAAAGTGGTGTACTAAACACCACTCTTTGCTATAAATCGGACTTGTGCGTGGGTAGTCGTGGGTAGTATGATCAATCCAGTGGGTAATCGTGGGTAATCCAAAATAGACTACCTGCCGGAAAAACAAAAACCACTCGCAAATTAACTAACTAGGTACCAATGGCCACGGTAGATTATTTTCAACGTAAACTCGACGAAAAAAGGCGGTTAACCATACCGACCGAACTTCGCGCGGAGTTTGCCAGCGGAGTAATCGTCACCCGTGGGTTCCAAAAGTACCTGCATATGTACCCTAAGAACATATGGGACGAAGAGGTCGAGCCGCTTTTGAAAGGGAATATCCTGGATGAAAAGACGGCCGATTTAAACCTCCAGTTCCGTATGGGCAAAACCGAAGCCGAGCTTGACCAAAAGCAAGGCCGGGTAGGGCTAGAGCAGCATTTGCTGGACTATGCAGGTATTACACGGGATGTGGTAGCAGTTAGGGTAGGGAAGTATTGGCGCATTATGCCTGCCGATGCAACCTAACGTTTGCGGTACCCAGCTCTTTAACAATTAGGGACGAGTAGCGAAATCATCGATTCGAGATCAGCTATTCGGCAGTCAGCAAGTGGCTTTTAGGAATCCACTATAAAAGTCCTCGTTCTTTCGTTCAATTATTGAACACCTCCCAAAACTCCACCTCACACATAAGTCTCTCTAAATATTGCTAACCAAGAAAGAAGTTCCGCACGGTTTTTTAAACCGAGCACAATTTTGACAACTGATTTTTGTACAAACTTCTCGACATACCGGTTAGCAATCAAACAAAAACAAAAACTTCTAAAACAAAAAAGCTGACTGCTGAGTAGGTGATCTTGCAAAAACAAAAATAAAAGACAAAAATAGCAAGCACAGATGCACCAAGATAAAAACCAAAATAGCGAGCATGTTCCGGTCCTTCTAAACGAGGTTCTGGCCGTGCTAGCACCAAAACAAGGGGAACGCTACCTAGATTTGACCGGCGGATATGGTGGGCATGCCACGGCGATTTTAGAAAGAGCAGGCAACTACGAGCACAGTGTGCTGGTAGATCGTGACCCCAACGCTGTCCATGCGCTCCAGGAGCAGTTCGCTGCAAAAGGGGTAGAGGTTAGGCAAGCCGACTTTTTGACGGCCAGCCGAAGCCTACGAGAACAGGGCAGGCAATTTGATCTTATTTTGGCGGACCTTGGGGTATCATCACCGCACCTTAACCAGGCGAATCGTGGATTTTCCATCCAGCAGGATGGGCCGCTCGATATGCGTATGGATACGACGCAAGCACTGACTGCAGAGCAGGTGGTTAACACTTATTCTGAGGAACAGCTGGCTGATATCCTTAAGCGATATGGCGAAGAACCGAAAGCGCGAGCTATCGCTTCGCTCATTGCGCATAATCGGCCGATACAAACCACGAATGAACTCGCCAAAATCGTTGCCAAGGCATGGCCCGGGCACAGTAAAGTCCATCCGGCGACGCGAACGTTCCAGGCGCTCCGCATCGCAGTGAACGACGAGCTTGAGCTGTTACGCGAAAGCTTGCCAATCTGGATAGACGATTTACTGGCGCCAGGTGGTCGTATTGCCATCATTAGCTTCCATAGCCTAGAAGACCGCTTAGTCAAACAAGCGCTCCAAGAGGCAAGTGGGGACCGCTACGATGCCGAACTACGACTGCTCACCAAGCACCCGCTGACTGGCAGCGAAAAAGAATTAGTTTTTAATCCGCGTGCACGGAGCGCAAAACTCCGCGCCGCAGCAAAATAAAAAACAAAAGAAAGGGAGCTATAGTGCCAATACGCATTAAAAACCTAAGCCCCCGCGCCTACAAAATCCAAGTCCACGTGGCTTAAGGACTAGTAGGAAGCAGGTTGGCCACGAGCGGTGTCTGGGATAACCCGGACACCGCGTCCAACCGAAAAAACAACAAACTAAAACAAACACAAAAAGATATGACATATGCAAGCTCGCTGGCCCTAGGCCGCAAAAGCGCTGGTTACCAGCGTGGTAGTAATGGCGTCGCCTTTCGGCCGTCCACCAACAAGCCCTTCGGGCCAATTAGTAATAGTATTATTTTAATCGTGCTCGCTTGTGTGCTCGGTCTGTTGTATTTGACGCAGGTCACAAAAACAAATGCCTATGGCTACGAGATTAACCAGCTTCAAGAGCAACGCACCGAGCTTAAAGAGGAGCATGCTAACCTCGAAGTAGCAGCAGCGCGTCTGCAAGCCCTTGACCGAGTGCAAAACAGCGAACAGGCCAAAGGCTTAGTATCGGTCGTTCCAGCCGCTACACTACAAAATTAGGCATGAATCCAACCAGGGTAATCCGACCAGTCAAGCGTGCAAGGTGGCTGTATGCTTGTGTGGTTGCGGTTCTGGTTATTTTTGGGGTTCGCATTTTTTACTTGCAGATTATCCAGCACGAACATTACCGTTTGGCGGCGCTCGCCGATCAGTTTAAAGAGTATCAAATTGCACCGACACGGGGGCTCATTAAGGCCCACGATGGCGATGCGATTGTGCCAATTGTGCTGAACCAGCGGTTGTATACGGTGTATGCCGATCCAAGCCTGGTAAAAGAAGCCGACGAAGCTGCCGAAACCTTAGCCGCAACGCTTGGTGGCAAAACAGGCGACTATATCGATAAACTCAGGACCGAAAAAACGCGCTATGTGGTGATTGCCAAAAAGGTAACCGAAGAGCAAAAACAAGAGATTTTAAAACACAAATACGCAGGTATTGGCGCGCAAGACCAGTACTACCGTATTTACCCTAACGGAACGCTTGGGTCGCAGCTGCTTGGGTTTGTTAACAACGACGGGCAAGGGACGTACGGGATCGAACAGGCGTTAGATGTCGAATTGAAGGGTGTTCCAGGGCAATTAAAAGCGGTAACCGATGTAAATGGAGTGCCGCTGGCCGCCAACCGCGACAACGTGCTGATTGCGCCCGAGCCAGGGAAAGACGTGGTGCTTACCATTGATCTAGCTATGCAAAAACAGCTAGAGACGATTTTAAAAAATGGGCTAGACAAGGCAAAGTCGGGTTCGGGCAGTGCGCTAATTATCGACCCACGCGATGGCGCAATCAAGGCTATGGCCAACTATCCAACCTATGACCCTAGTAACTACGGCGCGGTAGAGGATGCTAATCTGTTTAATAATTCGGCGGTAAGTTCTTCGCTCGAGGTAGGGTCTATTATGAAACCACTTACGGCGGCGGCGGCGCTTAACCTCGGCGCCATCAAAGCAGACACCACATATTTTGACCCAGCCCAGTGGCCAGTTGACGACAGAAAGATTACCAACATCGAAGAAGATGGTGGGGCGGCCAGGCGCAGTGTACAGGATATCTTGAGCCTTTCGCTTAACACGGGCGCTACCTGGTTTTTGATGCAAATGAGCGAACAGGGGAAAACCGAAATAACCAAATCGGGTCGCGAACGCTGGCACGACTATATGGTCAACCATTTTCGGTTTGGCAAACCGACTGGGATAGAGCAGGGGTATGAAGATTCGGGGTATGTCCCTGATCCAAACGAAGGGTTTGGTCTCAATTTAACCTATGCTAACACTGCCTTTGGGCAGGGTATGCAAGCTACGCCGCTGCAAATGGCAGGGGCGTTTTCCGCTATCGTTAACGGTGGCACCTACTACCAGCCGCGATTGATCGATATGACCATTAGCGGCGAAGGAAAGAGCGACGTAAAGGCCCCAATTGTCTCTGGCCAAAACGTAGTGTCGCCGAGTACTAGCGCTGACATGCGCCGCTTATTAGAAGGCGTAATCGCCAGTAAAACCTACATTCGCCCTGCATTTAATCTAAAACAGTACAGTGTCGGCGGCAAAACCGGCACCGCCGAAATCGCCAAACCGGGCGGAGGGTATCACGAGCACGAATTTAACGGCACCTATTTAGGTTTTGTCGGTGGCGATATGCCGCAATATGTCATTGCCATACGCGTTAATCAGCCTAAAATCGGTGGCTACGCCGGTACCGCCGCCGCCCAACCTATCTTTGTAGAACTCGCTCATATGCTTATTGATGATTTTGGGGTAACGCCCAGGGGACACTAAATGTTCGAAAGTGGTATAGTAAAAGGCAAGGAATAAAATATGGACACCATACTCCAATTTTCGGTTGAAACAACTACATTAATGCGTATGCTCCTTTTGGGCTTTTTGGGCTTTTTGGTAAGCATGCTAATTACACCTGTATACACCACTATAGCCTACAAGTGGCAGTGGTGGAAGAAACCACGTACAACAGCTACTACGGGCGAAAAAGCTAGTGTATTTATAAAATTGCACGGCGAAAAACACAAACGCCTTATCCCGACTATGGCCGGCGTTGTCTTTGTGGCGGCAATTTGTATTGTGACAGTAGCATTTAACCTAAGTCGTGAAGAGACCTGGCTGCCGCTGGCTGCACTTGCTGGTGCCGGAATGGTTGGTTTGCTCGACGATATCATCAATATCAAGGGTAACGGTACGGGTGTTGCCGGCTTGCGGGCTAAAATCAAATTGATGCTTATGACGCTTGTGGCCATTATTGGTGGTTGGTTCTTTTATTACAAACTTGGGGTAGACACCATTCATATCCCAGGGATGGAGGGCGATCTGTTTATTGGCTGGCTGATTATTCCGTTGTTCGCCTTTGTGGTGATCGCTACAGCCAATGCCGTTAATATTAGCGATGGCCTGGATGGCCTGGCTGGTGGTTTGGTGACCTACGCGTTTTTGGCCTACGCTGTTATTGCGGCGCTCGAAGGCCGTTTTGGTGTAGCCGGTTTTTGTATGACCATTGTCGGGACCTTGCTTAGCTATACCTGGTTTAATATTCATCCAGCGCGGTTTTTTATGGGGGATGTCGGGTCGTTTTCACTAGGGACAGCGCTTGGTGTAGTGGCTATGCTAACGGACACCGTTTTGTTATTGCCGCTCATTGGACTGGTGTTTGTGGCCGAAGCGGGTTCGAGCATGCTGCAAATTTTGTCCAAAAAACTGCGCGGCGGTAAAAAAATCTTTAAGATTGCGCCGATTCACCACCATTTTGAAGCAATTGGTTGGCCTGAAACCAAAGTAACAATGCGTTTTTGGATTATCGGCCAAGTTAGTGCCGTTCTTGGACTTATTGTTTTCCTTTTGGGGAGATATTTTTAAATGCCGGCGGTTACACGCCGCCGACCCACGTTTTTGCCCGCTACAGAGCCGCAGCCGGGCCAGTCCAGGCGTCATAAGCCTGATTATTGGCTTCTAGTGCTAAGCGCATTGTTGCTGGCAATTGGCCTGATAGTTGTGTATTCCATTAGCCCTGGGCTTGCCGTTGAAAAATCGGTGGGCCAGACATATTTTATTAATCGGCAGCTCATTTGGGCGGGACTGGGCATTATTGGGTTTTTTGTAGCGGCGCAAATTCCGCTGGCTATGTGGCAACGGTTACAGCAGCCGCTGTTGGTGGTGGCAGTGTTATCGGCAGTGATCGTACGGGTGTTTGGTGATGAGGTAAATGGTGCTTACCGCTGGATCCAAGTCGGCGGGTTTTCGTTCCAGCCCGTCGAGCTTATCAAATTTACACTGTTATTATGGTTGGCCGGCTTTTTGGTGCAGCGTTTACGGGAAGGAACGTTCAATGATTTTAAGCAAACAATCAGACCAATAGTAATTGCAGTTATAGCCATTGTGGTGCTTGTAGCTGGCGTTCAGAGCGACTTTGGCTCGACTGCGGTAATGGTTGCCATGATGGGGGCTATGGTCATTGTGGCGGGCATGCCGATGAAGCGTCTCGGCGCTATTGCCGCCGCCGTATTGGTGCTGGGCACCATGGCTATTGTAACCAGCGACTACCGCCAAGACCGGCTAGCAACCTTTTTAAACCCAGAGGCGGACTGTCTTAACACCGGCTACCAGGCTTGCCAGGCGCTTATTGCGGTAGGTTCTGGCGGATTTATCGGTTTAGGGCTTGGCCGCAGTGTACAGGCCTTTGGGTACTTGCCAGAGGCCGAGAATGACTCCATTTTTGCAATCTATGCCGAAAAGTTTGGTTTTGTCGGTGTGCTAGTCTTTTTAGCTTTGCTTATAGCGTTTTTGTCGCGCATAAAACGAGTGATCGAACGGGCGCCCGATGATTTTTCGCGCCTCGTCGCCACCGGTATTTTTGCCTGGTTTAGTATCCAGGCAGTTATTAACATCGGTGCCATGATTGGCCTATTGCCGCTTAAGGGTATTACCTTGCCATTCATTAGTTACGGCGGTAGCAGCATTTTGTTTGTGATGTTGGCTACAGGGGTGATATTCCATATTTCGCGCTATACTTTGTACAGTGTGCCTAGATCGGATAATCTAAGTGGAGGAGGTCGGCATGAAAGTAGTGATGACCGGCGGCGGATCAGGGGGGCATATCACCCCAATCCTGTCAGTCGCCCATGAGCTGAAAATGCTGCAGCCCGACGCACAAATAATTTACATCGGTCAGCGTGGCGATAAATTGGGTGATGTGCCAGCCGAGGACAAAAATATCGACAAGGTGTATACCGTGCGGGCAGGGAAGTTCCGCCGCTACCACGGCGAGAGCTTTGTAAAACAGCTGCTCGATGTTAAAACGATCGGCCTGAATATTCGCGATGCGTTCCGCACAATTGCGGGTATATGGCAAAGCCACAGGTTGCTCAAACAACTCCAGCCAGATGTCATTTTTGTGAAGGGGGGGTTTGTCGGTGTCCCTGTTGGGTTAGCTGCGGCCTGGCTGCGTATTCCGTATGTTACGCATGATTCTGATGCTTTGCCAGGACTGGCTAACCGTATCATCGGGCGTTGGGCGGCTAAACATGCCGTAGCTTTGCCCAAGGAAGTGTATAATTATCCAGCTGATAAAACAGAGGTGGTGGGCGTGCCTGTGTCGTTTCGATTCCGTATTCCGACCAAGCTGGAGCTACAACAATACCGCAAGCAACTTGGTTTTGAAGATTTTGAAAAAATTATGTTGGTAACTGGTGGTGGCCTGGGGGCGAAGAGCTTAAATGACGCTGTCATCGCCTGTGCAGCAGAGCTTTTGCAGCGTTATTCTGGCCTGGTATTAGTACACATTGCCGGTCGTGACCATGAAGTCGCTGTCCGTCAACATTACAAGCATGAACTCGTGCTTAAAGATCAAAAGCGTGTCGTTGTAAAAGGATTTGTCACGAATTTGTACCAGTACAGTGCCATAGCCGATGTAGTAGTCACTAGGGCAGGGGCAAGCGCCATTGCCGAATTTGCCGCGCAGGCTAAGCCGTGTGTGGTAGTGCCGTATTCTGTCTTGGCAGGCGGGCATCAGCTAAAAAATGCGGTTGTATTGCAGGAGCGCAAAGCCGTACGAATGGTTAACGATACCGTGCTGGCGGACGACCATAAGGCGCTTATGCCGGCACTCGTTGACTTGCTTGACGATTCGGACCGTGCCCGCGCGCTCGGGCAAAAACTCCACAAAATGGCTAAGCCAGATGCGTCAAAACACCTCGCGATGGTATTATTAGAAGTGTCAAAGGCGAGAAACTAACCTCGCGGCGATCACAAACACAAATGTTCAAGAAAAAACTTACTTCGAGGCGTCGTCTGAGTGGGCAAGGCGCAAACGATACGCAGGCTAGACGGCCGAGTGTATTTTCATACCGTGCCAGCCGTTCGGCTATAGAGGCCAACACCGGGCGCGGCCAAAACAAAGAACAGACAGAAATTCGTCGGCCCAACCTTACTGTTAAGGCTAGAGTTGCAAAACTACTGCGTTTAGTTGTCTTTGTAGCCATCGGTGCATTTATAGTAAGCAATCTACTTTTAAACAGTAGCCCTCGCATTGTTTTACTGGGTATAAACGGCACCTTTCGCGATTCCGGGGTCTACCAGGCTGCTGCCAACCAGGCATTTGCTGGTTCTGGATTTAATACAAATAAGATTACTTTGGATACCAACGGAATTCGCGAAGCGCTTATGCAACAGTTCCCAGAGCTTTCAGATGTCTCCATCTCGTTACCACTCGTTGGTCGGCAGCCTGTAGTCTATCTGCAGCCTTCTACCTCGCGGCTCATTGTACAGACTGCGGGTGGTGCCTTTGTGCTAGATGATACGGGCAAAGCGGTTGCCTCGGGACAGATAGTAGACAATTTGCGTCAAGCTGGCTTGCCAGAAGTACAGGACCAGGCTGGAGTTGGTGACGTGCAGGTGGGGAGCAGTGTACTGCCCAGCACAGCAGTGCGATTTATAACAGAGGTAGCATATCAGCTAAAAGCAAAAGACCTACAGATTGAGACACTTATTTTGCCTAGTTTGCCAAGCGAACTACATCTTAAAATCAAGGAAACAGGTTATTATGTCAAGTTAAACACCAGGGGAGACGCCAGGGTAGAGGTGGGGGCGTTCCTGGCCCTTAAGCAATATTTAGAATCGCAAAGTAAAACCCCGGCTGAGTATATTGATGTCCGAGTCGAAAACCGGGCGTACTTTAGATAACCCCACTCTCCCCTTTGTAGTTCGTTTTTTGTTCAATATGTTGGCTCATCTTGTTGCGATAAAAATATATAAATTAAATATTAGTCTATAAAAGTCAAATAATTTTATTTGCAAAGGCAAGGGAGTAAAGGGAATATATTAAAAAACATTAAAGTCGTGAAAAAGCAAATGTTTTCACAACTTTGCTGTGGAAAAGTCAAATATTGTACGAAATTACAACGTTTGGTTAGCGTAGCAATACGAATCCCAACACTATACAGGGGTAAAGCCGAAACGACAGGCTGAATTACAAGGGGCTTATATGCACGTAAGCAGGATGCAGCTTACTATTTTTATGTACTTGTATATTTGTAGTGGTGGATTGGCTAATTACATAAAGCTATTAGGTGTAGTCCCCTGCAACCAAAGGTAACAGTAATCAACAATCCTGCGCATATGTAAGTCGTAAAATATACATTGTGCGACACTATGTTGCTACTATGCTTGTGTGGGTTGCCCGGCTATAATTACCGCTTTAATTCACCTTTGATAGATTTTTAATTTAAAATATATTTGATTTTTATTTAATTCCCAGTGCTCTTTCGTGTAAAAGACCTTAGCCGGCGTTCCCACAAAAGAATATAAATAATAAATGTTCGTAAAACGTTTGCTATTTAATTTTGTAAAGCTTTTGGTTTATATACCGCAGTAACTCCTCCCGCTCTGGTGAGTTGCGGCGCATGTCCTTTGCCCAGGTAGATACTGCGGTAATGCCAGGCGTGGCTTCAGTTGTTAGGCGTGGTTCAATATCGTATAAGGTAAGGCTGTGATTGTACTGCCAGGCTCTGGCTGTATCTTCATGTAGTACAGAAACGCCCACGGGCGAGGATACATAGTAGTCCACTAGACTTTTGCCCAGTTTTAGTAATTGGGCGTGGTCGGCTTTTTTGATTTTGTTAAACCATTCGTTGCCTATTAGCTCAGGTTCGGGGATATTTTCGACAACGGAATACACCACTGGCCAACCCGCACGATAATATGGATCATTTTGGACGATGAACACACTGTGCTGCGGAATAGTTACGTCGGTTGTCCCTAGTCGTGCGAGCTCGCGTTGGTGGATTTGTACATGTTTTATGGTTCGGTCTATTTGTATAGGAGGCTCACCTTGTGTCGCCGCTGTACCACGCCCCCAAGAAAATCCGCGAGTATCTTGCGGTAAACTTCCTGTCCAGCGTAGGTACAGACCATTTGGATCGTCTTCGAGCGCTACCACATTCCGGCCCATGGTGGCATTTAGTCTAGTCCGCAGATCTTCTGGATTGACCTGCCCTAATAGGTCTCGCAAGTCGTCTGCACTGAACGGAACCGCCCCCTCGTTGAATGTAATAATCTCCCCAACAGGAACGGGCATGTCCTTCCCTTTTAGCCTAGACGGCTTCGTCGAGCTCGTACGTGGCTTTAGCGACGCGTTTAAACTGCGTTTTGCCCTGAAGGTTTAGTAAGATGGTCGTCTCTTTTACGAAACGGCTCTTTAGCACACGTTTAACAATCTCGTCGCGGTGGAGTGGCTCCCCTGCTTCGCGGAGTACCTGGGAGATAATATCGGCAACGGTACCCTTTTTGTAGCCCCATTCCTTAAGAGCGTAGATGCCGCGGCCAATGAGCACAAAGCGTTTGTCTTTGATAAGTTCATTGTGAATAGCTTGGGTAGTTACGTCTTTACGCTTAAAATCACTCTTTTTAATAGCATCGGCAATGTCGTTGAAGTGCATGTGCTTGCCGTTTTCTTTAAGAATGACGTAAATTTTGTCGCGAATATTCTTAGGGTTAACGGTAGGCCATTTTACTAGGCCCCACTGGCCGTTTAGGGTAGCTAACTTCTTAGAGATGCTTGCCAGGGCAGCGGCCTCTTTGGTGTCAGCGATGCCAGCGGCCTTAGCAACATCAGCAATGATGGCTGGCTTGCCAAAGTGTTCGACTGCCTCAACTACTTTGGTAACGTCAGACTGTAAGGCAGCGCTATTGCGGGCCTCTGTTATGCCGATAGCGTAAAAGTAGCGGTCATCGTCTTCTAGTACAACAAGTCGCGGGCAAAGCATGGCCAAGAAAGCAACGCGGGATTGGTCGGTGCGTGAATTTTCGGCAGTAACGGCAGCGCTTACTTCTTGTACGCGAGCGACAGTGCCGTGGGTGCGTAGGTAGGCTAGTAAGGTCTCTTCGACCGCCGTACTTTGGGCTAGTTCCCCGCCTTCGGCTTGTACCTTTAGACGAGCCATGACTGATTTTTCTAGTTGGCGGACGCGTTCACGGGTAATGCCCAAGATCTCACCGATTTGTTCGAGCGTTTCACGGCGGTCAAACAGGCCAAAACGACGCGCGATAATTTCGCGCTCGCGCTCACGATCAATACCTCGAAGGATATCCTGAGCAAGTTGTTCAGTGTTAAGACGTTTTATTTCCACCACATTTTGTGCCATAATTTTCCCTGTTATTAACTCTGGTTTTACATAATTATAAAACTAATAACTTTATAAGTCAAGCATTTACCCTCGGCTTTACGCTATTGTAGCACTAAATAGACAAATTGTTCTACATTATGGTGTTGTAGAAATATCTTTGCCCTGCTTTTGCTGATTTAGCAATTTTACCTTAAGGTTGCGACTCTTTTGACTGCTCTTTGACCACTAAATTACCTAGGTAGCATATGCCATTTTCATTGCGGAAGGGTATAAACTCCTCCCCCCTAGCCAGAACCCTTGGGGTTAGGGTTCCTGGACCTTCGCCAAGACGAATACTTTTGACATCGTCGTCCGTAATTGGCTGTTCACTGCCGCGAAGTGCCAGTTTATCCGTTGGTGCACGTAATTTCGCCAGATCGAATACACCGATACCACCGGGTCCCGAGGTGCATACAGCTACAGCGCTGTCTGGGTTGGTATCGGCAACCACGAGCACTGTATCTGTTTCCCCTTCGACCTTACCTAGTTGGAGTTCGCCACTTTCGGTAGTACCTTGCCAAGTCACTTCGCCGGGCGCTCCATCGGCCTGTTCTGCAAATATTCCTGCACTTCTTAGTGCATCATTAAAACGTTTTTGATCCATACCAAAACTGTACTACAAAATTGATGAGAATCCATACTTATTTTTTGGTAGTACGGCGTTTAAAGCCCCCAAAGCGTTTTTTTACCGGTGCTTCCTCTAGGATTTTTTTAGCTTCCGCCTCTGTTATTTTGTCTGGTTTTTTGCCTTCTGGAATTTTAGCGTTCTTTTTGCCATCGGTAATGTATGGGCCATACATGCCATTTAATATCTGAATACCGCTAGTCTCGAAGGTCTGAATATGCTTCTTGGCCTCTTTATCGAGTTTTTCCTTGTAGAGTTTGCGGGCTTGTGTTTCGGTAATAGCAAAGGGGTCGAGCGGTTTAATGGATACAAACGTTTTGTCGACCTGAATGTACGGTCCAAAGCGGCCAATGTTGGCGCGGATTTCTTGCCCGTCAGCTGTGGTACCTACTAGCCGCGGCAGTTTAAACATTTCTAGGGCTTCGGCGAGGGTGACGTCTTCCATGTTTTTACCTTCGGGGAGCGGTGCAAAAGCTGGCTTTTCCTCATCTTCGACGTCTCCCTTTTGCAACATCGGTCCATAACGTCCAAAGCGGACGACGATGGGCTTTTTAGTTTTGGGGTCGACACCCAGTTTACGCGCCTGAC
>DASRJJ010000128.1:0-5257 GCA_035649555.1 Saccharimonadales bacterium (SeqCode) | reverse complement strand
AATTACCATGATCTTTCGGTACGGGAACGCTGGGGGGTAGAGAACGCTTTCTTAAAGGCGGTCAATGCCGAGCTTGGCGACCTCATGGCGTTGATGCCAAGATATGTACGCTGGAACCCTTCGGTGCGTTTCCAGCAAAGAGCAGGCATTCAATTAGTCAGGTGGTTAAATGGCGCGCGGGAGTATTTAGGTAAAACACCGAAGGAGGCTAAAGCGCTAAGCGCTAAAGAAATATCCGAGAGGGTGATGGAGCCGGGGGTCTCCAAAACAAGATCGGGTCTTGCAGATATTAATGAAGGCGCCGATGAGAACCGAAAGGAACTGCTCGACGCAAAGACAGCTGGGGAACCCGCACCCTTGCCGGGCGAAACAAGAAGTAAAATAGCCAGTCGGGCCCGTTTTGCCCGCGGTGCGTCGGATGCCGTGTTCGCTACAACAACCTACTGTATTGGCCGTGAGATCATTCGATTATTTACTCCTGAGTATCAGGCCGAGCGCGAAGCCCAGGCGGCGCGGATGGCTGGCTATGGCATGTCCGGGACGGACCAGATAAAAAGTGGCGCGCAAGCAACCAACAAAGAGGCAACTTTGGTTGCCAACAGCGAATGGGACGGCGAAGGCGAAGTTCCGGACGCTGTAAACTCAGTAATGTATAGCCGTACGGTAGGGGACCAAGTGCCCAAAAATCCTGCGTATGCCCAGCAAATTCCATGGCTTAACCCGGCGCTGGCCCTTGGTGATTGGTACCCAGCCTTCGAGCAATACAATAAAATCGCCGGGCCACTCATGATGGCCGGCCCGCTGGGGGGTATCCTCGAACAATTAGGTATTGATATCGGAACTAGGGAATTAAACGACAAGGTTTGTAATGCCATAATGAACGAATATGTTCAATATGGAATTGCCGGGGTTGAAGTTATAGTCGCCGTAGTCTCTCTTGGGTCAACAAAAGGTGTCACTGCCGCAGTAAAAGCCGGGCTTGAGTTAGTCTTCCATGCCGCGGTTGGCTACGGCCTTGATAGATTACAGAGCATGCTAATCGAGTGGACTGTTAAAGAATACGCCAACTTGTACTTTACCGGTTTGGAGCAGGGCGCAGACCGATTTAACACTGCCTACGTCGCCCAAAGCTCCATCGCCCAAAATGGTATTCGTAACGTTACCTACGGCCGACCCATGGACCTAAACGAAGCCAACCAGTCCCAAGCAGTGGCGATGGCCGAACTGCGGGCAGAATATCAAAAGAAACCCATTATGGAGCGCTATTTTGCCATCGATAATCCGTTCTCATTAACCGGACTCACTGTAGCCAAACTGCCCGTTAGCCCCTCAGGCGTAATGAACACTACACAAAACGGCGCTCATATTATTGGGTCAATTTTAAGCTCGCCATTTAGGTTACTCGGCACCATCGGCAACGCTATTTTCCCATCCAAGTCTGCCCATGCCGAAGGTGTGGCCTTTGATAAATCGACTTATGGCGTCACTCAGTGGGGCTGGTCCCAGGCCGAATTGGATAGAATTAAAAACGACTCCTCTTTTTCGCTGGCATCAATGATTGGTAAGGTTGAACCGCGCTTAACCGAACTCAACGAACGGTATGCAAAATGTTACGATAGCAACACCTTCCGTTTGCAAATCGAAGAACCCAAGGACGCAACCGGAAAGGGGATATGCACCAAAGAATTCCTTTCGACCGACGACGCCTTGTACTGGCGCTACTACAATGCAATGATGTTTAGCGCAAGCCACTTATCGGGGTCGGTATAATATGATACGGATGATTATTACCACGCTTCGGCAAGCAAGCAAATTGTTGGGACTACTCTTGGTAGGCGCTATTGTTACGCTAGCTACAGCACCGACTGTCAACGTTTTGGCCGCACCAAACGACCCCGAAATTCCGGCGAGCGAGGAAGACCTAAAAAGCTATATTAACGACACTGCCTGGTACGACCCCACCATTGCTGCCTGTGTAAAACATAGGGTTGCGGCGGTAGATGCCGACCAAATTCAGGCCAACAATGCCAAAATCATCATTGGCATCGCTAAAACCTACGACCTTGGGCGCAAAGGGGCGTTAATTGGCCTCATGACAAGCCTACAAGAATCAAACTTGCGAAACCATGCTAACGACGGGTCATGGCCAGGCGGAGAATACGCCGACACGGGGTTAAAGGAAATATCGATGTCGTTCCCGCACGAGGATGTCGGTAATGACCACGACTCGGTCGGCATTATGCAGCAACGGCCCACCACGGGATGGAGCACCTTTGGTAGCGGCATTAACAGGGAAGTTATCGGCCAACTAATGAACCCAGCCTACGCTGCCCAGGCTTTTTTTGGGACACCACCCGGTGCGAAATTGCCAGACGGCCTGACACACCCAGGTGCACTTAAAAAGGGCTTACAAAATGTCGAGAATTGGGAAAACCTGGCACCTGGTGTGGCTGCTCAAAAAGTACAGGTCTCTGCGTTCCCCGATGCCTACGCCAAGCAGCAAGATAAAGCGCAGTGGTTTCTCGACCAATATTGGGAATCCGCTGGTGCCATTCCTTTGCCCGTGCCTATTGATGGCGCGGCAACAAGCTTCAGCCGCAACAGCCTTTGTATTGGTGCCGGCGGTGTCAGTTCAGTCTTGGCCAAAATTGAAGAGTACGCTTGGCCAGACTATTGTAAAAGAAACAGTAGCAGTTGCCCGGGTTACGACAAACCCATCACTAAACGCGCGCCCGCAGAAGGCAACAGTCCTTCAACACGCTATGCAGCCGCTGTCGAACGCACAAGAAAAGCAGGCGGCTACACCGGATGGGGTTGCTACGGCGGGGGCGTGGACTGCGGGGCATTTGTAACGATTGTAATGCGTGATAGTGGTGCCGACCCCAACTACAACAGCGGCCCGACTGGTAACACCACACAACAGCTGGCATATCTTAGGCGAAGCTCTGGAGCGGGCGGAAAATATACCAAGTTAAACCCAGCCACCAAAAATGACCTAAAGGGCGGCGATATTGCGATCCGCGAAACCGGGCAGTTCGGTGGTCGGGCCGGCCATACATTCTTTTATGTCGGCGGCGAACTTGGCGATGATTTCCACGGTGAATCTGCCTCGGCATCTGCCTGTGAGCGCGCCGGCATGGCGAGCCCAACAGACGATATCGATATGTACGAATGGTATCGAATGAACTATTAAGAAAGCAGGGGTCTATGCAGCCAGAAAAGCGCAACAAAATTTTTGTCATAGTCGGGTCGGTGGTTGTAGTTGCCTTGCTAGTATTTTTATGGATACTGTTTTCATCTGGCCAAAAAAGTGTTGTTGAAATTTTTGTTGCCCCGAGCGATGCAAAAGTAACCGTAGATGGCAAAGAGATAATTGATAATAAAATACAACTGTCGAAGGGCGAACATGTCTTTGCTGCCACGCGTGAACATTTCGAAAGCGTTACAAAAACAATAGACACTGGCACACTTCGCGGCGACAGGATCGTCTACCTCGCCCTTGGGGTAAACACACCAGAAGCACAAGCATACCTAGGTGAACACATAGACGAACAAGAACGGTTTGAGCGGATCGGTAGCGCTGAAGTATCTGACACCCAGGATAAAATTGCCGCCGAATACCCAGTAACCGCTAAACTTCCATACCAAACAACTGACTACAAAATCGACTATAACGTAACAGACGACCAAAAAGTGATTTTCGATGTCACGCTATTCCCGGTCGGCGCTGCACCTGGTTCATCACTCTACAAAGAAAAACTAGAACGCTACAAAACCCAAGCACTTAACTATCTAAAAAGTCAGGGTGTGGATACGTTTGGCGCCACTATAACCTTTTCGCCCGACCCCGCTAGTTTATAGAGTGATATATGTCACAATTTATTGTTGTTAATTGCAACTGCGTGTACTATACATCTTGGTATGAGCGGTACTCCGCGCTAGGCAGGCATAATAAGCCGCTCGCCGAGGGGGTTTATGTCCGCAACAACACACGAAGATTTAAGAAAAGTCGACACCGATCCAGTCGACAAAAGACGTCGTTTATTAGTCGTCGGGGGTAGTCTCACTACCGCAATTGGTATAGTAGCAGCCGTCACGAAACCGTGGCGGTTTTTTAATCAGCCGGACACATCTGCTGCGCAGCCGCCTAAAACTCAAGAACAGCCCGTTGGTGGCAGGGGTGGCGGCGAAACAGTACCTACCAATATTGATAGTCCCGACCACATTACTAAAACAATTGCCGCCACGCCGACACTACAGAAGACGTTGGCAGAGTTTATGGGTCTTACTGTGCTGCCTCCGGGAAATTTTGATACTAGGACAGTTCCTGACCAAAACGGTAAACTTCCTGACCAAACGGTTGCCAACTACCGTGTAATTGTTGACGGCAAAGTCCTTACTATAAATGCCTGGCCGGCCGCCATTACCGAAACCTTTGCTGGTTTTGAAAACAAAGTTAAAGAAGACGAGACCGGCAGTGCCCGTAGGGTATGGGGTAATCCCCACTCTTATGGCGGCCAGGAAACACAGCTTTATTACAGCCACAGCACCGCTGGTGACAGTCTTGTCGGGTTTACTCATGTCGGCAGCGCAGAGGAGCGTAAATTTCAAGTCTTCGCAAGGGGTGTTACTGCTCTCAATACTTTGACTTCCCAACAAAGAATGGAGCAGTGGAACGGGGTCGCGGGCGCCCTTTTAAGGAGCGGGGCTTTGGGTTAACTTACTCTTTTTGCCCAAGCGTAATCACAACATACTCTGGAATATCAGTTAATTGATCGGCATCGGTTGTAGTTACAATTGTTTGGTATTCTTTTACAAAACTAGCCAAAGCGGCACGCCGACTCATATCGAGCTCCGAAAACACATCGTCCAGTAGTAACAAGGGTTTTGTACCACGAATATCTTCTAACAGGCGTAATTCGAGTATTTTAAGCGCCAACACCAATGTCCTTGTTTCGCCACGCGAAGCATTCTGTTGAAATGGTTTATCATTAAAAACAACTTGTAGATCGTCACGGTGTGGGCCGTGTGCCGTAAAACCGCGTAGTACATCCAGTTCGGTGCTTGCCTCAAGCTTTTGTAGTAATGCCGATTCGTACTGATCAACGGCAAACTGTGTCGCATATAGTAGGTTAATGTTTGTGGTGGTACTGGCTATCTTGCTGTAGATGTGACTGGCCTCGGCATTTATTGTATCCACTAGACTGGCGCGCTCGCGCACAATTTTTCCACCAAGCTCGCTCAGACGGATATTCCA
>DASRJJ010000127.1:0-2175 GCA_035649555.1 Saccharimonadales bacterium (SeqCode) | reverse complement strand
TGGCGGGCTGATCCGCAATGATTTGCTTAAGGACCACAATATAATTTTGGTGTCCGATGGCCTGGCTAACGGATTTTCTATCGAGATTGCCATCGATTTTTTAAAGCCGATTCGTACAAAAAAGATTATTGTGGCAACGCCACTGGCCAGCATTGCCGCTGTCGACCGCATGCACATTTTGGCCGACGATATTTTTTGCTTAACGGTGGTAGAAGATTACATAACGACCGACCATTACTACGATGTCCAGGATGTGCCTAGTCATGATTTAGTAATAAAGACCATCGAAGAAGTTGTTTCGCATTGGAAATAAGGGGCTACTGTAAATCAAAGAAGTTCGTGTGGGGGATCTTTTCAAGCAAATAAATAAGGCCAGCATCGAGCATTAGATTTACCAAAAAGGCACCTAGCAAGAGTTCCACAAAAACCAAGGCCAGCATTACTTTTATAGACCGTTTACGAGCCAGCCTATTTATAGGTACAAAGAATTCGCGTTTATCGATATAACCTTGAATTTGTTCTTGACGCTTGGCTTCTTCTAGGGCTTTGTGTGCATCTGCATCAACGGATGTATCGACAGTGGCTGTGGCCCCGGTGTTTTGTTCGGGCGGGGCTTGTTCTTCTTTGGGCTCAGCCTTTGGGGCGGGTGTTTTTGGCTCGGGTTTGGTTGCTGGTTCCGGGGGGGTGACTTTTTTGGGGGGTGTTGGGCGGGGGGCGGGTTTGGTTTCTGCTGCTGCGGCGGGCGGGACCGGCGGGCTGGGGGCTTTATCCTGCTTTAAATCTTCGGAGATTGGCTTTATTGTTTTGACAATGCGGCTCGTTTGTAGCGGTTCGGGTACGGTGTAACTAGGGGCTGTGACGGGTGCGGGTGGATGTATTACCGCCCTTTTGGGAATAACAAGTTGCTGGAATATTTCAGATGCTGGCGTACCGGTTACGGGCCGCTTCTTTGGGCGACTGACGTCTACTATTTTTCTTTCGGGCTGTTTTTTCCTAGACCCCACTTGAAGTTCCCTTTCTAATGCTGATACGGCCTGCTCTTATGCAAGGGGCATGTATTTGCTCGTTGCACCATTCTTATAAATTGTAATATAAAGGCTTATGCTTGTCTTGTATACTAGAAACATACTATGCGCGCATCAGATAATCTAGTTGAATCTTTGCTTAAAGAAGGCAGCGTTTTAACTGCAGAGGAAATTACTAAACTCAAAGAGCAGGCTACGGCCGAGCACAAACCGCTGCAAGAGGTGGCAATCCAGTCCAATAAAATCACCGAGGTTGACCTCACCAAACTATACGCACGCGAGATTGACGTGCCATTTGCCGAACTGGTGCCCGGCAATCTGCCTAAAACTACGATTAAACTGATTCCAGAAAAAATAGCCCATCAATATAACGCCATCGCATTTGACGTGGATAAAGATGGTGTGGTGTACGTAGCCATGGAAGACCCGGACGACATTCAGAGCATTAACTTTTTGCAAAAACAAATTGGCAAGCCGATGCGTATACATATCGCACCGACCAGTGTTATCCAAAAAGCGCTTGAGCAATATGGTGGTGGTAGTACGGCCACGAGTGTTAGTACGGAGCTGGCTAAAGTTATCCAGGTAGAGGCTAAAGAGCCAGAGCAGCAAGAGGTTAGTGAGCAAGATGTTACCGAGGATTCGCCTATTGCCCAAACGGTTAACTTGATTATCGATTATGGCATTGAGAGCCGGGCAAGCGACATTCATATTGAACCACGGGAAAGTGTGGTTATCGTGCGCTACCGCATTGATGGTGTGCTCCATGAAGCCAACAAATTGCCACGAAAGTTGTTGGGCGCTCTAGTGTCGCGCATTAAAATTTTAGCAAGTCTAAAGATTGACGAACACCGCGCACCCCAAGATGGCCGTTTCAAGATCTCTATTAAAGACCATATGTATGCTTTGCGTGTTTCAACCCTTCCGGTCGCCGATGGCGAGAAGGTGGTTATGCGCATTCTAGATGAATCCAGTAAAGCGCCTACGCTTGAAGATTTGGGTTATTGGGGTAACTCGCTGGAGCGTGTTAACCAGGCTATTCGGCAACCGCACGGTATGATTTTGGTTACCGGCCCCACCGGTTCGGGTAAGTCCACTAGTTTGTTTAGCGTACTCAATAAGCTCAACAGTTCGACGGTTAATATCAGTA
>DASRJJ010000126.1:0-4235 GCA_035649555.1 Saccharimonadales bacterium (SeqCode) | reverse complement strand
CATCACTAGAACTCACTTTTTTGTTTGATGAACCTCAATAAGCACTAGCACCGGAAGCGACTTGTTGCTATAGTTTACATAAGCAATAACGCTTCTGCTTTAAGAGAGGGCGAGAGGATAGACGGCACAATGTCGATTTGGTGGCTCATACTGATCCTGGGGTTCATCCTGTCTTTTGGTTCGGGCTTTATTTGGTTGGCGCTCAAGGTCGGCACAAAAAAACCCGAAAAAACTGCTGCTAACTACGCTAAAGACGCCGAGGAAGATGTCGAGCACATCTTTAACCAGGATTTCCGCGAGGAGCTACGCAACCGCGGCCGTTTACATTTCGAGAAAATCCTGGGCGAAAACGCCATGTTTTTGCAGCAAGACTTGCGGCTAACGACCTCCCAACTAAACGAGTACATGAAGGGCGAGATTAGCCGTGAACTTAAAGACGCCTTTGCCAAATACCAAGGGGCGATTACTGATGCTAAGCAGTTGGCCGTCGAATCCATCGAAAAAACCAAAACCGCAATTGACGAGGAGCGCCAAGCGCTCATTGGCCAGCTGGAAACTGAGGTGGCCGAAGAAAAAACCCGACGTATTAAACAGTTCGACCAACGCATGGCCGATGTAGTTAACCACTATGTTTTGCAGGCTATTGGCAACCAGATTGACCTCAACGACCAGCTCGAATATATTTTGGCTGAGCTAGAGGCTAACAAGCAAGCCATTGTGGAGGATATTCGCAGTGGCGCATGAGACAAGCCAGTTCGTATTGCCGACGTTGGTGTTTGGCACGGTTGAAATTCGGCGCCTAAGCCGCGAGCTGGAGACGCTCGACGATTACATGCGCCAAGCTAGCCTGCGCGGGGCTGGCAGCAGGCAAAACGGCTTGCCCAAGGTGAGCCGGCTGCTCGATGCCACTGCCAGCGAAAATCACCTCAATTTATTGCAGGGTGCGGACCGCGAGCAATTGGCTAAAGCCCTAAAACAAACCTTGGAGGTGGCGCCGGTTATCCACATTAGTTTTGCTAGCGACCCAAGTGCTGCGTTTTTGGAAAAAATTGTTAGTTGGCTCCGTACGAACGTCCACCCGATTACGCTTATTCGGCTGGGGCTGCAACCCTCGATTGCCGCTGGCTGCGTGTTGCGTACGGCAAACCGTGCGTTCGATTTTAGTCTGCGCCACCACTTTACCGAGCAGCGCGATTTGTTGCTGTATTCTTTGGATACCGAATCGCCGCAAGAAAGTCAGCCTACGCAAGCCGCCAATGTACCCCCGGCTAAAAAGGTGGAGGTAGTGGCCAGTGAGTGACAACCGGCATTTTGATCAGCTTGTAGCCCAAGGCCGCCCAGTTGGCGAAGTTTTTGCCGTGGACCGTTTTTTGGTGCGCGTTAAGGGTATGCAACCTATCAATCTGCATGCGTTGATTATGTTCGAAGATGGTAGTAAGGGCTACGTGCATCATGTGCTCGAAGATCATATTGTTGTACTACATCTTGGCACCAAGAGTATTCGTGTTGGCATGGTGGCTGTAGTGCAGCACGACCAACTGGTTACAAAAGTTGGCAAAGATTTTATTGGCCGGGTCGTGTCGGTAACTGGCGAACCGCTGGACGGTAAAGGCCCTATTGCGGCCGATGGTGTTATGCCGGTGTTTGGCAAAGCGCCCGCCCTGCACGAGCGGGAATTATTGGACACGCAGCTCGAAACCGGTATAACCGTAATTGACACGCTGTTTCCGTTGTTGCGCGGCCAGCGTATCGCTATTTTAGGCGACAGTAAATCGGGCAAGAGTGGTCTAGCCAGCCAGATTGCCCTTAATCAAAATGATACCGATGTTGTTGTGGTGTACGTGCTTATTGCTAAGCGTAAAAGTGACGTAGACCTGTTACTCAGCCGTTTGCAATCTGGCGATGCGCTCAAAAAAGCTATCGTTATTGTTTCGACCATGTCCGATTCACTTATTTTGAGTTTTTTGGCGCCTTACGTTGGCTGCAGTATGGCCGAATACTTGTGGCAACAAAAAGACCAAGACGTGGTGATTATTTACGACGACCTTACTTCGCACGCCCACACCTACCGCGAAGTAGCCTTGTTGTCGGGTATGAGCCCGGGCCGCGACAGCTACCCTGGCGATATGTTCTATGTGCATTCTAGCCTGCTAGAACGTGCGGGGCGATTGAATCGTAACCATAAAACGCTTAGTTCGGTGCCAATGGTTTTTGCTGCTGGCGGCGACATTACCGCGTATTTACCTACAAATATTATGTCGATTACCGATGGACAGTGGATTTTAGATATGAATATCTTCCGCGACACCATGCGCCCGGCCGTAAGCGTGGGCTTAAGCGTGAGCCGCGTCGGTGGCCGCGGCCAAAACCAGCGCCAAAAACAGTTAAGCGGCCAGGTGTTTAAGGCTTTGACCGCATACAAGCAAGCGCAAGAGTTTGCCCATTTTGGCTCGGAGCTAGCCGTGGCGGCACAGAACGACCTCGCCCGCGGCGAGCGTTTATATAAAATCCTTAACCAGACACCGGGTGAACGCTATAGTTTAATGCAGCAAGCCCTTATGCTTGACATTGCCCTGGGCTTAACCGAAAACGAATCGCTCAATGTCGATATGCTCAAAAGCCAAGTGGCCGAAGCTTCCAAAGACATCAAAGACGATAAAGCATTCGAGAAAGCTCGCGACAGCTTAAAAGCCAAAAGCCTAGTAGAAGTCCAAAAAACCGATAAACCTGCCGAAGCCGAAAACCCAGCCACACCCGCTGCCCAACCACAGGGGGCCACAAAATGAGTCAGGTACAAGAAGTCGCCACCCAGCTAAAGGCCATGAACACCATCGTGGGCTTAACAAGTGTGTTCGAAGGCATTGCCAGCATGCGTATTGCCCAGGTTAAAAGTCAGGTGTTGCAGTCACAAAAATTCTTTAGCGAGTTGTGGCAGATTTACAGCCAAATTCGGGTCGATAACCAGTTCCGCTTTGGGCGCCATGGGCACGAAGCGGCTATCGACAAGCAGTTGTACATTATCATTACGTCGGAAGGTGGTTTTTCGGGCGACATCGACCAAAAGCTCATTACCTGGATGCTCGAACAGTACAAACCCGAAATGCAAGATATTATTGTGGTCGGTCACCACGGGGCCATCCAACTTATCCAAAACAAAGTGGCTTTTAAAAAGTATTTTACTTTGCCGTCACGTGACCGCAATATCAACGTGCAGCCCCTGGTAAACGAAGTTAGCCGTTACCGCAGCACTGTTGTGTTTTATCAAAGTTATGTGTCTTTGATGGCCCAGGACGTTAAACGTATCGAGCTGCAAACCGCTGTGACCGAAGAAGCCAGGCAAGTCAACTTGCAGGGCGAGGACGTCATTAGTGAGTTTACCTATATTTTTGAGCCGTCAAGCTACGATGTTATCGCCCACCTGGAACGGTCTATGGTGCAAATTGCTTTAAGCCAGGTGATTTTAGATTCCAAACTTGCCCAATATGCTAGCCGTTTCCGCGCTATGAACCTCGCGCACGAGCGTGCCGACGACCTATTTACCGACCTAACCATGCAATACAACCGTACCAAACGCCGGGTTAAAGATGAACGTCTTAAAGAAATGATTAACGGATTACGAAAAACGGAGACCGCATGAAAGCAAGGGAAAAACGCAGCCGGAGGCGCCCAGTATGAGCCAAGGTGTTATTCGGTCGGTTAAAGATGTGCTGGTTACGGTAGTCTTTGATGATGACATGCCCGACGCCTTTGAACTGCTGGTGGTCGAGGGAACTGGTACACCGCTACTTGTCGACAGTTTACAGGCTGGCAATATAGCACTGTGTTTAAATATCCAGTCCGATCGTCGTTTGCAAAAGGGTATGCAAGTGGCGCGTAGCGGCAAGAGTATTGAAATCCCGGTCGGCGAGCAGTTAATTGGCCGCGTGGTAGATGCCCTTGGTCTGCCAATTGATGGCGGCGAAGCTATTGACGGCCGTCTTGCCCGGCGTAATATATTCCGTGTACCAGAACGCAACACTAGTTTTTCGAGCACTACGCCGCAGATTTTAGAAACAGGCATTAAGGTTATCGACTTTTTTGCGCCGTTTGTGAAGGGGCGTAAGATTGGTATTGTCGGTGGTGCTGGTGTGGGTAAGACCGTGCTTACCATGGAACTCATCCACAATGTGGCGATGAGCGGTACGGGCCTTAGCTTCTTTACCGGTATTGGTGAGCGTATCCGCGAAGGCCACGAG
>DASRJJ010000125.1:0-9135 GCA_035649555.1 Saccharimonadales bacterium (SeqCode) | reverse complement strand
CAGAACTTTATTAAGCTAAGGAACCTTAGGCTACCATTATTTTACCATAACAGAGGTAAAAATAAAGCCCTTCATCGTATCGCCCCGAAATGATAAAGTAGCTACATGTTAACTTAGGATAGCTGTCAAACTCAATAAATTAATATGGATGCTCCGGAAAAACAACATCTTTTCGCTAGTACTGTCGGTGAATACGTCTTAATTGACGAACAGGTTCATGCCAGACGCAAGCTAAATCTCGCGGCTAATAACATCCCCAACTTTACTACCCGCGCTAATTACCTTGGCAGAATAGCGGCCGCTCACGATGTCATTGTGTGGCATGTTTCTGGCCTTACAGAATTACAGCTAGACGATAGACAAAAACAACGGTTAATACAATTTAGCCAGGGGTATAAAACAACCGAACGGGAAACGCTTAATTCTACCTCTAAAAGCACAGAGGGAAGAAGAACCAACCGAATACAAGACCTACTGGGTGAACAAGGTGCTGCCGTTACCACAGGAATTTGTCTAGGAATTATTCCATTGAAGCGGCAAAACACACCAAATACATATTGGCCAACAGATGAAACTTTGGAATTGTGCCGTTTGCTGGGTTTAGGATTATCCAATCGAATGATAGGCAAACAATTAGGAAATGTAAGTGAAAAAGCCGTAGCTAGCCGTCTAAGCAGAACGGTGTACCGACCCCTTGGGTTAGAAACCGCGAGGCATGCCGTCCGCCGCCTTTTTGAGCTGGGTGTATTTTGGCGGCTCAGCGAAGTGGTCGATCCGCCAAAAATTCAACTATAAAAAGAATCCCTGGATTTTTGTACCAGGGATTCTTAGAGTAGAGCGGTCAGTCAATGCTCGTTAGGTATTACTGTAGCATATCTTTCGAGCTATGTACAGCCGCTTATCCACAGCCTTACTGTTCGCGGCGACTACGGTAGCGGAGGAACAATCGGTGGGCTGCACTACCGGCAATGGAGACACCGGCGAATAAACCAGCTACGCTACCAGGACCGGTCTTAGGCAATGGTGCACAGTCAGGGTGACCAATAGGCACACCGGGCTTACACTCTTGTGGTTTTTCCTTACATTCAGGAGCGTCGGGTGGGTATTGTTCTTTGCCGGGCAATGGACACATTGGCTTTTTGGTTGGGGTTACTTCGGCCTGACAGAGTTTGCTCTCTACCTTGTCGGCAACGTTGAAGTTTACCTTTGCAACAATCGTGTGCTTAATGTTGTCGTTAAAGTCGTAATCTTGGTAGATGTTGCCCTGAGCGTCTTTTTGGGTAACGCCAGTGTTTTTGGTGACACCGTCGATTGAAAAGTCTGCGTTCTTGAGGGTAGCACCGTTACCAAACTTGGCGTTTACGGTAAAGCGGAACTTACGGTTGGATTCGTCACGTGCGGTGGCAACCAGCTTTTCACAGGCGTAGAACGGAACTTCTACTTCGATGTGTTGCTTACAGTTTATAGATTCAATCACCTTACCCTTATTGCTTGGGCCGCCAGGTACGTCATAGTAGACTTTTACGCTTACATCGGCGCTTTTAGTAAAGGTGTACTCGTCGGTAGTTTTAGCTGGGTCGGTTTCGGTTTTCCATAACTTGCCGTCGATGTAATATTCAACTTTGGTAACTTTAGCCAGACCGTATTGGTCTTTCTCGACAGTTGTATTGAACTTGTAGGTGTTCTTTTTGCCAGAAACCTCAATTTTGTTTAGGGCTTTACAAGTGATGCTTGGCGTACGCTTTTCGCCCTTAGGGATGGCGTTACCGCAGGCCTCGATTACGGCAAACTCTACAGCACCGTTCTTGTCGAACAATACCATAACATCTAACTGTTGGCGGCCGGCAGCGAACGAAACGTTCGGGGTGCTCATGTAGTAAGTGGTATTACCGATGGTGATAGATTCACGGCCAGCGTAATTTTTGCGGCCCATTGTGTAGGCGTTGGTCATGACTAACTCGCCGTCTACCCACACTTCACCATTTCGCTTGAGGATACCCGGGCGGGCTTCGCTAGCGAAGCGGTTGTAGTCGTCCTCGCCCTGTAAGCCACCGAGACGTGGATCGGCGTAAATAGTCTGCAAGTCTTTTTGCTGCGAGTTGTTGGCGCGAATGTCGGCGACGAACTCTTGGGGAGTCAATGCACCGCATGGCGAAACGTTGATGATAGAGCCGCCGTTATCACAGTCGCGGACTTCTTCGGCAATAACAGATTGGCGGTGAGCCAACCCTAGGCCAATAGAACCGGCCAAGGCCAAGGTAAATACACCGGCAACAACAAGTTGCTTAGGGGTAATTTCACGGATTTTTTGCAAAATCTTCTTAAACATATCTAACCACCTCCTCGTGATTACCTTATATATTAACATAACAAGCATTTTATGTCAATATCCATACCTAAAATTACAACATGAAAAATACGCTCTTGGCGAGCGTATATGTGAAGTACTACTAAACTTATTCTGAAGCTTCGTCGTCTTCGTCGCTATTCTCTGTACTTTTTACGCGCTTAAGCGAGTCGCGCAGCAGCCCTTCGTTCATGGCAATAAAACCTGGGTCGATAGTAAGCTCAATTTCTGGCACAACAACCGTTTCGGTTAATGCCTCTTGGCCAAGGCCGACAACAGCCAGTTGCATACCCAGCAAGGCGTCCTTAGCCTCGTCGGTGAGCGGGCCCATATCTGCCGATAAATATGGAACCTTAAGCTGTAAGTCGGTAAAGGCCTGCATGTACGCTTCCATCGAAGGGTCAACGCCAGCGGGGGCAGTTTGTTCTGTTGGCAACAAAGTTTGTGCCGCAAATTGTTGTTCCCACAGGCCAAAATGGGCATCAATTGCCATTGAGTCAGGAGTAATCTGTTCAGTTATTACTTGCATATTTAGTAACTTTAACATTATTCTATTAAAATTTCAAGATTTTTGAGTCTTTTCTTGCGGGGTTTCATCTTTCTTTAATAATTTGCGCTTGGGGAAGGAGAAACCAAAGGTGCTACCCTTGTTTTCTTGGCTTTTAAAAATAATAGCGCCGCCCTGGGCAATAATCACCTTTTTGGCCATAAACAGACCCAACCCAGTACCGTCAGGTCGTGCACGCTTGGCGTTATGAGCGCGGTAAAATTTACTAAACAGATGGTGTTGTTCGTGCTTGGGTACACCAATACCATCGTCTACCACCGTAAATTCGACCGATTCCGGCTTGTCAGTCAACGCAACCGAAATATGGCCACCGGCCAGCGTGTAGTAAATAGCGTTGTCGATGAAGTTCATAATCACCTGCCGCAGCTTGTTTTCGTCGAGCAGTAGTGTTGGGAAATGCTCGGGCTTGTTGTAGGTTAGCGTTAAGTCGCGGCTCTTGGACGTTTCCTGCAGTTGTTCGACCTCGCTCTCTATCACATCGGCTAAGTTACTTTCGACTGGCTCAATAATAAACTTGCCGGTACGCAAGCGCGACACGTTTAACAGATCAGAAATGAGGTACACCATGCGCTGTGAACTCAAAAACGACTGATTTAATAATTTCTTTTGCAGATCATTAACTTTACCGGCATCACCGTCCAACACCATACTGACATACCCTTTAACAGAGGTAAGCGGCGTCCGTAGCTGATGCGACGCCATACTAATAAAGTCGTCTTTGGTCTGGTCCAAAACCCGCAAACGTTCGTTCTTACGGCGTAACTCCCTGGTAGCATCCTCAATTTTTTCTTGCAAGGTGGCATTAAAACGTTCAATCTCCTCAAATCTCAAAGCGTTTTGCACTGCAATCGACAAACCATTTGCCAAAATCTTGACAGCCTCCCTATCCTGAGAGCTGTAATTATCGCCACTCTTCTTGTAACCAAGAATCATGTACCCCTTGCTTCCACCACCCTTACCTACCACCATTTTCGCAACAATCCCGATATCGGATTGCTGGAGCATACTTTTTAGCTTCTTATTATCCTCTAATGCGTCGGTTGTGAGTATCGTATCTTTTAAGGTAGCCAGATGCGAATCGATTTCTGCCAACAGTTCTTTGTCTGGTTTTATAGTTTTTGACACCGATCGGAGCTGTTCTTGATCTCTGATAATAAAAGACACGTCTTGGGGTTTAATAAACTTTTCTATTGTCGTTGCAGCATTATGTAATAATTTATTAAGAACGATTGTTGCTACAATGGCACGATTAAATTCATCAATGAGCGTCCTTGTATCGTAGGCATCTTTATAAAATATTCTATTAGTCAGCCTCTCAAACACTCGCTTGAACGGTTGATAGAGCACGGCAAGTACTATTGTGATCAGCACAAAAGCGTTAGTACGCAGAGCTATAGTTGCATTGAACCTGTCAAAAATACCGGAAAGCCATACTAAAAGTATGAAAGATAAGGCTGCTACCATCGCCAAAGCAAGCATGTAGCCAGTTGATCTAACAATTAAGAACTTAATATCAAATAACCGAAATCTAATGATTGAAAATGAGATGCCGGCAATAAAAATTAAGCTGAAAACTGGGCCTAGCCTTGAACTTGCCCAGTCGTCAAAAATTAACGGAATTAGCACATTAGATGTTGCGGTCAGCGCAGCATAAACTGCGACACTGCCGAATACAACCATAACCTGAGTTCTCTGGACTTGACTACTCGATTGAGTTAGTTGTTTCCGAGCAATAATGCCAAACAACAACAGTGAGTACGCTACATAGAAGATAAATAACTGGTAAGTAGGTCCGGTGGTAATGGAATCGGCACCCACCGATTCGATAAACGACGGGGTGAATATGACAGGTAAAAGAATGACTGTTAATACATAGTGAGACCAGAATACCAACTTGCTAGAGAAAACAATCTTATTCGGGAAGTCGCGTACGAACAAGACCAAGCTGCTTATCCAAAATACTGATCCAATAAAGGCTAGTCTGGTATAAAGTGGATCATGGATTTGTACGTGGTCCGAAAGATAGATAAAAGCCACCCAAATAATCGTAGACACTGCAACAAACGCGAATCGCTTGTTTCTGATGTCCGTAGGATTTCTGGTCAAAACAATGAGCGCCAGTACGGCCATCGCCATACCGCTAAGAATCGCTACTATTAGCTCCAAATTCATTTGCGCTACCTGAATCTCCTCGTGCTCTACTGAATATACTAGCAGTAAGCATAAGAGAAAAATAGTGGGATCGTATCTATAGTAGCCTTCGGGCTACAGAGCAATTATGCATCAAAAGTCACTATAGGCAGCTCGGGGCCCATCATCCCGAAGAGCTCACGAGTGTAAGCAGTATTATAGATCACTACCGGGTTAGAGACTTTTCCTTTGTCAGCTTCGGGTGTCGACAGATCTTTCCTGCCCATTAATGGTTCCACCCCGATGCCCCTAAGCTGGAACGAACGCGCCTGGAGCTCATTTATGCTTGCAAAAACAGCTGTTCGATCACTGTCGACAAAGCTAAACAATGTTCGGTAAGCAAGGTCAACTGTATTAAACCCGCGGTACTTTTCTACTTTTTCTCCAACTTGAACGTTGGATTCAACGGCGATACATTTACTGAGGTCGAGCTTCCCTTCATAATGTTGCTGGAACTCTTCGGGCGTAAAATTACCCTCACGGCGGCAAAGCTCATCCACAAACACAAATCCGGTCTGTCCCGAATCTCCCGTTTTACTCAGGTTTGGTCCAGAAATCGTACCCACATGTACGACCCTGTTAGCATTCGGCCTTGTGTCCACCAGCGCAAACATGATGGTTCTTTTCTCTGCCTCCTCCGGGAACTCAGCGGATCCAGGGAGACGTTTTTCCTCATGCCCTCTAACAAAGTTAGAGTACGGATGGTCCGGGTCAATCAAGGCAACGTAAACACCCTCTTCTGGATAGACCTCTTTGACATCGTTCACAAGGCCTTTCTCATGCGCATCTAGCTCCGCTTGATCCAGATCGTATTGGGGGCGGAATGCTTCGCGCGTCGAATCTCCTTGTTCTAACACAACAGGCTCGGCGCTCGTAGTAGTTCTTGTTTTTGCCTTTTGGCGCAGTTTACGAGCACCGTACCGAATGCCCAAAACGCTGGCGCCCGCCGCAGCTAAAACTACAGGGTTCATAAAATTAGCCAATCCAAAACCTATAGCTGCGCCCTCTAGAGCCAAAGTGCCTGCAAGTGTCGCTGCAGATGTAAGCCCATCTTTACGGTTCTGCTCGGCAGTTCTGCTGGGGTCCCTTCGTTGCATCGCTGCAAGCAACGCGACAGAGCCGGCATACAAAACTATACCGGCCTTAATAGGAAGCGAAAGCGATTCTCCTTGCATCTTCTGCTCTTGGGGAACGTTAGGCACATACTTGCCTAGCCTTAAACGGGGCCATGACGTGTTAAGCTTCTCTTTAAAGGTATCTATTTTTGCCCTTGCCGCTTCAAGCGCAAGGCCAATTCTGTCCTCGGCAATCCATTTAGCCGAGGCAAGAACTGCCGCGCCCTCGACGGCGAAGGTTGATAGACCTACAACAGCGGCCGCAACAATAGGGTTCACCCCCGCTAATTGGGAGCCTACCAACAAACCATACCTCGTGGCATCATCCAAACCAGGCATAGCCTCGTATGCAACAACTCCAATTTTGAGGGCGTTAAGGACGGCTCGCCCTCTCTTGCTTGCCGGGGCTTCAATAGGGCGGCCAAAGTCAACTAGATCACCCCAAGCCGGAAGTGTCTGCTTGGTATCAGTGTCGCCAAGATTGCTCCTAGTTGGAAGCTGAATGACTTCAGCGTCCTGGGGAGCAGAAGTAATATCGGGATTAGTCTCAACCGGATAAATCCCTAGTGGCCGGGCCGATGACACGGGAGAAGTTAAGCCGTCAAGCTCAACTGTAGGCGTAAAGCCTTGTGCGAATGTCGTCATATGAGGGACCTCAACAAAAAACGACACCCGGGAGGTTTTACCCTCCGTGGGTGTCGTTTGTCTTCTAAGTTAACGATCTCTTTTGGAGATACTACTGTGATAATACTCTCTTTTACATAAAAAGTCAATAAGTTAATAAATTGTTCGTTATGTCAAGGTTCCTTCCGCTAACAGTATCATGCTTGCAGGTTCGCTTAGATACTTATGGGAAAGTTACTTGGCCGCATGCGATTTTTAAATACCTCAATTTTGCAAATCCTAGGTCCCCAGCAAGGGTTAGCTTACTAAATTGTGGGAAGTTTTGAACATCCTGTTTACGCTTGTCTCTTGCGGGAACCGTAAAAAGTGTGTTACTACTGATAGTACGGTATAAACCAAAAAGTCAAATTACACAATAATATGCTTCAAACGTATAAAGCTGTCGTGGTTGAGGATAATCATGATTTACGTTTTTTGTACACATTCAAACTAGAGAACGAGGGTTTTAGGGTACGCAGCACTGGCAATGGCAATGATGCCCTGCAGCTTATTAAAGAGTTTAAACCGGATATTATTTTGCTGGATCTGTTACTCCCGGGCATAAGCGGGCCAGAATTGCTAGCCCGCTTACGACAAGAAGAGTGGGCCAGCGATATCCGAGTTATCGTCCTGACCAACGTAAGCAAAAACGAAGCGCCGCAAACGCTTCGTTTTTTAGTTGTCGACCGTTACATCGTAAAAGCACACCATACGCCGTCGCAAGTCGTCGAAGTTGTGCGCGAGGTGTTAAACGAAAAACCCACGTAGCCAGGGTTGTTCGCGGGGTGTACACTAAAATAACAAGTTAGAGGGCCAATATATTAAATGAGTATTAAAATCGCCATCGTAGAAGACGACGCTGCCATTTCGCAGATGTATCGTATCAAGTTTGAAACTGAAGGCTATACGGTGGAGACGGCCGAAAACGGCAAGTTGGGTTTGGAACTGGCCGAAAAAATGAAACCCAACATTATTTTGCTCGATTTAATGATGCCGATAATGACCGGCGAGGAAATGCTGGCCAAACTACGCAAAACCGCCTGGGGCAAAAAGATCAAAGTTATCATTCTTACCAACCGGGGCGAGCAAGAGATTCCGGACGAAGTGCATACCCTTGGCGTCGACGCTGTCATCCTCAAAGCAGCTATGACCCCACGGCAAGTGGCCGAACTAGTTAAAAGCAAGCTGTCCGATAGCAAGTGAAGATACGCTACAATAAGAATATGAAGGTTGCAATTGTCGGTTTTGGCTTAGAAGGCAAATCAGCCCTGCCTTATTGGCTCGAAAAGGGCGCCGATATTACGGTGTGCGACCAAGACCCGCAAAAAGAGGTACCAGCCGGCGTTAAAAAGCAGCTGGGTATGGGGTACCTGCAGGGGTTGGACAAATTTGACGTAATTGTACGTACTGTCGGCATGCACCCCAAAGTAATTCTAGATAAAAATCCAGGTGTAGCCGATAAAATTACCACTAATCTAAATGAATTTTTGCGCGTATGTCCCACCAAAAATATTATTGGCGTGACCGGCACAAAGGGTAAAGGCACTACATCGACCCTAATTACCAAGATGTTACAGGCCGCTGGCAAGCAAGCCTTTTTAGGCGGTAACTACGGTGTCCCGGCTTTTACTTTTTTGCCAAAACTTGCAGCAGACAGTTGGGTAGTGCTGGAACTATCGAGTTTTATGCTGTTCGACATCAAATACAGCCCACACATTGCCGTATGTTTGATGGTTGCGCCGGAGCATTTAGATTGGCATGTTGATGCCGAGGACTATTTTAATGCCAAAGCTAACCTGTTTGCCCACCAAACCCCAGATGATATTGCCATCTATTTTGCCGATAACTTGACTTCGCACAAAATCGCCAGCCACAGCCCAGGCCGCAAAATCACTTATTACGCCGAACCGGGTGCGTACATCGAGGATACTAGCGTAATGATCGACCAAACGATAATTTGTAAAACCGGCGACCTTAAACTGTTGGGCCAGCATAACTGGCAAAACGTCTGCGCCGCCGTAACTGCCGTGTGGCAAGTAGCCCAAGCGCCCGATGCGATTCGCAAAGTATTAACCACTTTCACTGGCCTGCCGCATCGGCTGGAGACGGTTCGCCAAGTCGACGGTGTTACCTACTACAACGATTCCTTTGCCAGCGATCCATATGCTACAGAGGCAGCAATTGCTGCAATTCCAGACAAAAAAGTGATTATTGTGGGCGGGTGGGATCAACGCAAGCTGTCGCTCGATCAT
>DASRJJ010000124.1:0-8253 GCA_035649555.1 Saccharimonadales bacterium (SeqCode) | reverse complement strand
GCTCCATGGCTGTTGCTATGAGGGACACGGGGTTACCTGTTGGAGCGGTTATTATGTCCCGACCTCCTGTCGGGGAGCTGGTCCAGGATGTTCGCCGCCTTAAGGGTGCTGCGCTAGAGTATGTGGTTTATGGTGGGGATTGCCCTAATCTAGAGGAATTTAAGTAGGCCGGGTAGGGTTACTTTAGTTGGCGGATTCTATCCACCAGATTATTTCTTTGGCGCGATCGTCCTCGACCGGCAGGCCGTAAGTCACTTCATCTCCTACGGCATCCGAGAGGAAGAGTTCACTGCCTTCGCGGTCTTCTGGGAAGTAGGCGTGAACACGCTCGTGGATTTTGCCGTTGCGAATATGGACCAGAACGTGATGTTCGACAGATTCGTTATTGTGTGACTCGGTAAATGCTACACGCGGGCCGTTGACACCAGACGGGTTTTCATCGGTGGTGCGCGGCTGGGTTAGTACGATGTCTGTTGGGTTGCGGTGTCCTGGTAATTCGGTAGTCGGGAAGATTTGCATTGAATCTTCGCCCGCCCTAAGTTCGGGTAGGGCGGTTTCACCTAAGAGGTTGTTGAGGCTGAGGAACTTGTGGGAAATAACTGCGGCAAACAATTCTGCGTCGGATGGGTAAGGGGAAGCTTCCGGGGTAGCCATAGAAGATCTTTATAGCATTTTAACAATTATTAAGTCAAATTTATCGTAGAATATTAAATTAAGTTGTAGTGTTCCATTGCTACTGCAAAACCATGCTCCTCTACCGGCGGAGCCACCCAATCTGCCCTATCCTTTAACTCATCAGGAGCATTGCCCATCGCCACTTTAACTCCATCGAGGCCTGCAGCGTCAAACAAAGCAAAATCGTTCATGCCGTCACCAATTGCAAGAATACGTCGGTCGAATAGCTTAGCATAGGCAAGCATCTGCATCACACCATATTGCTTGTCGATTCCGGCCGAAACTATTTGAATACACCTTAGTGCTTCTTGGTCTTCGTAGTTCATGACCCGAGTAAATTGTATTTCTGGTAAAGGTGCCAAAGCTCCTATAATTTCTTGCTTTCGTTCTGTATTAAATATTGCAAATACTGAGGGTGCGCTCTCTATGGCTGTAGGGTTGTTTTGGGCCAGTTCGACGACTTTTTGGGGGTCGCTGGCCCGGGATTGCATATCATAATGAATGTTTGTGCACAGCTGGCCAATGCTGGTGATCACCGACCTGGTTGTTTCGGCGCTAAGCCACTGCGACCACACCACGTTGCCGCTGTCAGCGTGGGCCACGGTCGCACCGCCGTCTAGCACGCAAAGGTTATCACGTAAATCGAGTGGACTTACTAGTTTATGATGTAAAGCGCGGGAGCGGCTGGTGACAGTATGTAAAGATACGCCATTGCCGCGTAAAGCCCGGGCGGCTGCCTGCACCGGTGCGGCAGGGTAGCTTCTGTCGTCCATAACCAAGGTGCGGTCTACGTCACTTAATACTAATTGGATATTGTGCTTCTCAGACATTGTCAACCTCGCTTATAAATTGTTCATAATGTTCCGGGAACAGGCCCTGAATAACTGCAATCCGCCCAGCGCCCCTAAAGCGAACGCGGCCTGCGTCTTCTGGGGCTTCGGAAAACAAGCGGTCCAGGGTCATTTCAGTTTCGCCGTTTGCCGCGTCGCCCCAGATGTAGCGGTCGGCATCAGTAACGTCTTGGTATATGTGGCCATCGGCAGCGCTGATGAAATACGCCTTTTGGGTGTGGGCGGCCATGTCTGCAAACGTTGTTCCCGCTAATTGGAACTTAAAGCGGCCACGATAATCTGCAGGGCAGCGGCCAAAAAGGCTTTGTAATTCTTGCCTGCCTTTCTGCAGCACATCTTCTAGCGGTATGCCCTTTTCGGTGTAGGCGGCTAAGGCCCAACCCACAATCTTTTCTTCTACGTGTAGTTCAATGACTTTGCGTTGGTCGGCATTTAAATTGCTGTCTGCTAGTAATCGTCGAGTTATCCATTCATTATGGACGGCTTGATCTTTATTGCTTCTTTCGGGGTGTATAGCCACCGCAAACGATTTACCAATGTCTTTTAGGACGTGGGCTATGGGAACAACGCTATCCCGTGGGTCTGTAAAGAGATCTGCCATATACTCCGAATATATATTTAGTACAGATTGCGTATGTTCGTGGAGCAAACGAGGACGCGGAATACTTATTTCTCCTGCCAACATATGTGCCATGAGTATGGAGCTACAGGCGAGTGCGACAACATGATCGTAGCTTGCCCAACGGGACTCAAACACGGTGTGCTGTGAGCCAGCGGGCCCTTTGTCGGCAATTAGATTATCCAGCGCCATATTAAAAGCTTCGGGCACAACAAGTGGCAGGGTTGGCCCGTATGGTCGGTCGGGGCAAGGGCGGCTTCTGTTAATTCGCGCCACAATATCATCTGGAATATCGGGCGAGTCGGCCAAGATAGCAATGGTTTCCCGTTGGCTTAGCCTCTGTAGTTTATGGTTATGCACTATGCCCTCACGCTTTCCCTAATATCTTGGAGTTCCGGGTAACCTCTGGTTACGGCAAGGATAGTTTTTAGGCTGGCAGCAGCGAGTTGCGCACTGCCGACGTTTCTATACACAATCCCGTGCTCTGAACCTTCGGCGCGCTGGGCTTTTACTACAGCACGAGTGTCGGCGGGATGATCAAATATCAGCGAATAGGCAACCGGTTCTTCAAGTAGTCCCTTGGGCGTAATATGCGATTGTTTTGGCTTTTGAGCAAGTCGAGTTGTTATAGGGGTATTTGACCCCAATCGTGCATCGGTTCCATACTGAACTGCGTCGAGTCCGAAATCGTTCATGAGAAATTTGAAAATTGCTGGGTTGAGTGGCCTGCTGCCGGCCTCGGCAAGCACCGTAGTGGTGGTGTTATCTTCACAAACTATCTCGTACCCATCAAGCGGCAGTAAAGAGTCGTCTCTTTTGACTGACCACCAGGCGGTAGCATACGATAATCCAAAAGAATCCCGCTCTGCAAGTGCGGCGAGGTGGTAGTCACCCAGGGGTTCAACGCCTTCCACCCGGGCTATCGCAATATAAAAATGGTTTTTTAGTTGATCCACTGTTTGAGAGTATATTTTTTTAGTTTTTTTGACAAGAATGTGATTATTGGCTCTTCAAAGCCAGTTGCCTCACGTTTTTAAAAGAAAGTACACTAAAAGTATGGCGGACGAACTCGTTGATATTGTCGATGAATCTGGTAGGGTTTTGCGTCAAGTGTTAAAAACGCAGGCGCATGCCGATGGTTCGTTGCATAAAACGGTTATTGGGTGTTTGCGCAATGGTGACACATGGTATTTAGTAAAGCAAGCATCGGACAGGCAAGATGCCGGGCAATTGGTAAACCCGGTTGGCGGCCATGTCCAGGCTGATGAGTCGGATGTTGACGCCTTACTGCGTGAATGCGAGGAAGAGATTGGCACGCGTAACATTACCTATACCGAGATCGGCCGCGCCCGATTCCACCGCCAAGTCATCGGCCGCGACGAAAACCATCTGTTTATTGTGTATGAACTGTGGACCGACGACCCGATTGTATTAAACCACGAGGCCGAATCTATCCATGGCTTCAAAGCCGATGATTTAAAACAAAAAATCGCCACCCAACCTACCCTGTTTGGCGACGCTTATTACTTTGTGCTGGAAAATTTCTATCCGGAATTTTTGTCACCAGCTTGGGTGTTCCGATTCAAACAGGGGAAGCAATATTAAGTAAATCTTAAAGCTAACGATGGTGACCTTACAGGACTTGTCCAAGAGACGTTAGCGGTGTATCATGGATATATCCTTGAGTAGGAGGGTAGTATCTGTTAAGTCTTTGCGTAAACGATAGGTTGCCGGGTGGATCAAGACTAAAAGAAAGCGGTGGCCAATGCGTATTTTAATGGTTTCTGATCACGCCGATCCTTTGGCGAAAATTGGGTCTAAGGAATCGGGCGGACAGAATATTTACGTTATGAATATAGCCAAACTGCTGGCCAAGCATGGTCATCAGGTTGACGTATACACTAGGTGGGATCAGCCCTCCAAGCAAGAAGTGGTACAAGTAAGTGCAGGGTTTCGAGTCATCCGCGTTAAGGCCGGTCCAAAAGGATACATGCCTCGGGATGACTTTTTAAAAATCATTCCTGAATTTATTGCACGGGTAAAAGAGCGGATTGAGCTCGAAGCCATTAGCTACGATGTAGTATTTTCGAATTATTGGTTTTCGGGTGTTATTGGCCTGGAGTTGGCCAAACAGTACGATTTGCCGCAAACGCATGTGTACCATTCCATTGGGCAAATACGTTACGAGACACTCAAAGACGTGCAGCCACAATCGGTCGACAACAACCTGTTCCGCATCCGAAACATGTGGGAAAAACGCATTGCCCAAGCTTGTGCCAACGTGCTGACGACTAGCCCGGTCGAGCGGGCCGATATTCAGCGTTTGTTTGGTATTGACGAACAAAAGATAACTTGCATTCCCATCGGTGTGGATCTTAAACTTTTCCGGCCACGGTCTATGGCAACGTTGCGTCAAAAACTAAAGCTGCCGCAAGATCGTCCAGTAGTGCTGTTTGTTGGTCGGCTGGAGCTGCGCAAGGGGATTGGTACGCTCATTAAATCGTTGGCGGATATTCCCAAGGCAGAGCTGTACATTGTAGGTGGTGGTGCGGGCAAGGCGGCCCAGCAGTTGGACACTATCGAAAAAACTCGCCTGCAAAAGATTGCCGAAGACATGCATGTTACCAACCGCGTACACTTTTTAGGTGCCAAACAGCAAGCACAGGTGGCGCTGTATTACGCCGCAGCTGATGTATGTGTCGTGCCGTCGTACTACGAGCCATTTGGCATTGTGCCTATTGAGGCTATGGCTACGGGTACGCCAGTTGTCGCGTCGCGTACTGGCGGCATGCGTTTTACCGTTGTCGAGGACGAAACCGGCCACTTGGCAAAGCCTAAGGACCATAAAGACCTGGCCAGCAAAATTAACCTTGTACTGGAACGGGGTAAAGAGGCCTACACTAAGGCTGCCCGCCGCTATGTGCAGCAGTATTTTTCCTGGCCAAAAATCGCCAAGGACACTTCTGATTTTTTGCAGTCACTTATCACGCCTAGGCAATCTAGCTTTGAGCTCGACACCGCGACTAACGCCGAGGTAAGTGCCACCGAAAGCCGCGGCGATAAAACCACGGGTAGTTTGTTCTCGATTTAATGGCCGGTTTGCACAGCAGCACTATTTGGCAGCAATTGCAGCACCAGGAATCGCTGGGCCGCAAACGTTCTGCGCTAATTACTGATATTGACAACACGTTTTACCGGGCAGGACACGAAGAGGCAATTAAGGCGGCTTGGGATATGCGAGCCCGTGCCTCTAAAGCGCCCTACCCTATTATCGCGGTCACTGGCGCTGACTATGAAGCCTTGGTAAAGGGCCGTCTAGAGAGTGGAGAGTTGCCAATACCGGAAGTGGTAGTTACAAGCGTAGGGACAGAAATATGGTTTTTGCAGGTCGATGGCACGTTTAAAAAAGACGAAACATACGACAAGCTGCTACAGGCTACAGGCTACAATCGTACACTCTTGCTAGAAAGCGTTGCCATGTTTTTAGCACAACTGCGCAAGAAGGGTTTGACAATTGATTTCCAAGACCCGGCCCGGGAGGCTGCATATCGTAAAAAGCCCGACCAAAGGTACCTCCCCTACAAAATTGGCCTGCATTTCTATGCCGAGGAAGCCGCAGCAGATAAAGTCGCTAGCTTATTTGTAGCAAAATACGACAAGCTTAAAATTGTGGTGTGCGAGGAAATCCACTATAACGCCAAAATTGCGCCGACCGAACGTATCAAAAAATTTTGCCTAGACATTATGCCAGTAACCAAAGCCGACGCTGCCAATTATTTGATTAGCATGCTGGACTTAGAGCAAGGGGTAGTAGCCGGCGACAGCGGCAATGACATCGATATGTTGCTCGAAACACCGCCACCATTTGTGGCTGTGGCAGTCGGTGGCCATAAAACGGAACTCCAAAAGGCCTTGCGAAGGCGGCTGGCAAAGACGAGCGACAAACAAATTTTTATCGACACGCATCATACCCGTGTCGCAGCCCAAACTCTGCTACTTTTTGATGATTATTTAAGCGGTAAAACCGAAGCTGTCATTACCCCTGACCTATAATAGTCAGTAAATTATCGGCAGTTTGACGGACTGTGTAGTGCAAGGCTACCTGGCGCCGCGCCGTAGCAGAAACCGGCCCGGCAAGCCGTGCCAGCTCTATGGCATTGGCCAGGGCCTGCGAGTTTTGCGGTTCAAATAAGTGGAGGCTGCCAAGGTCGGTTTCGGGCAGTCCGCCGGCGTTAGATGCAACCACCCGGCAGCCAGCATGTTGAGCCTCGACCGACACCATGCCGAACGCTACTTGCCAAAAAAAATGGTTAGAAGGCACGACGACAATGTCCTGGTTGGCCATGACGGCGGCTACCTCTTTTGCGGAAGCGGCGGCGGGTATAAGTTGTATCAAGGGATGTTGCCGCAAAAGGTTTGCTATTAGGCGAGAATCGGCGCTTCTGTCCAAGACATGCATAGCACTAAACTGGTACTTTTTTTGTAGAACAGGGTGGTGTAATGCCTCAAGAAAGAGGTAGATGCCTTTATTAATATGCAGTCTGCCAGCAAATAAAACCCGTGTCTTGTTTTTTGTGGGTGTGCGTTTTACCTTTGCAAAAACTGGGTCCGCAAAGGGGTATAAAACGACAATAGCCGACGGTTCTAGCCCAAGCGCCTTAGCCCACGCATTTCTAGTGAATTGACTATTAGCAACAAGTTTGTGCCTGCGCAAAGCGGTTTTAAAACGTGTCAAAGGGTATGTGGTAGAAGAGGGCGGCACATGTACCATACAAAATGCTGGCTTTTTGGTAGGCACAATAAATGGTTTGCAGACACTAATAAGTGTTGCGTCAAGGTTGCTTAAATAGCTTTCTGTTTGTACGTCGACAAAAGGAATGTCAGGCACAATAGCTCGTCCATCTTTTTGTTGCAAGCCAACAGTTACCAAGCGGGCATCGATGTCACGGCGACGCAGTTCCCGGATTAGACCAAACGTAAAGGCTTCGGTACCGCCCCGTCCAGGAAAAAATGGCAGGTCCGAAGAGGTAACAAAAAAGATTTTTTTGCTAGCAATACTTCCCATAGTGTTAACATTTTATCATTGATCTGTTAGAAGGTGTGGCCGTCCAAAAGAACAAACGCTATACTAGGCTTATGCTTGTATCTAACAGTGGGGTCTGGGAATGAGTACGGCGCAGTCTGCCTTTTTACCTAACATGGTTGTGTATCAGATTTATCCGCGTAGTTTTAAAGATACTAATGGCGATGGTATAGGTGATTTGCCGGGCATTATTGAAAAGCTTGACTATGTACGCATGTTGGGCGCCGATGCGATTTGGATCTGCCCATTTTACCCCTCGCCAATGGTTGACTTTGGGTATGACGTTACTGACTACCAGAATATTGACCCGTTATTTGGTACTTTAGCTGACTTCGACCGCTTGATCGCCGAGGCGCACAAACGCGGCATACGTGTTATTACCGACCTCGTTTTTAATCATACCTCTGACCAACACCCGTGGTTTAAAGAATCGCAAAGCAACAAAATCAACCCCAAGCGTGACTGGTATATTTGGCACGACGGCAAGTCAGATAGCACACCACCCAACAATTGGCTGAGCGTGTTTGGTGGTTCGGCCTGGGAGTACGATTCAGAGACAGGCCAGTATTACTTGCATAGTTTTTCCAAGCAACAACCCGACCTTAACTGGGATAATCCCGAAGTGCGCCAGACCATGCAAGGGATTATGAAGTTTTGGCTCGACCGAGGCGTAGACGGGTTCCGTATGGACGCGGTGGACTTTTTTGCTAAAGACAAAGCCTTGCGTGATGATCCTAATAACCCTGCATTCCAATCGGCTGTTGACTTGCCATATGATTCTCTATTACATGTCTATAGCAAGCGGCAGTACAGACTTTTTAAATATCTTCAGGAGTTGGCCACTGCTTTGTCACAAGTTCCCGGGCGATTTATGTTGCTTGAGGCGCGTCCACATGCGCAACCGGACATCTGGTGGTACCAACAGTATTATGAGCAAGTTGATGCCCGCGTAGCCGCACCGTTTAACCTCCAGTATGTGCAAAAACCGTGGGAAGTTGGCGCGTTTAAACAGTCCATCGATGAAT
>DASRJJ010000123.1:0-4887 GCA_035649555.1 Saccharimonadales bacterium (SeqCode) | reverse complement strand
AGGGGCACAGCCTGACGCTGTTGGTTGCTACCCATAAGACTACGGTACACGTAGTTCTTTTCGATAAACGGAATCAAACCGGCGCTGGAACCAATAATCTGGTTGCGGGCGGCATCCATGTGTGTTACATCGGCGGCATCAACCTCACCCGATTTAAGGTTCATACGAGCGCTAACACGCTCGGCAATAAACTTGCCGTTCTTGTCGAGTTCCATACCAGCACCAGCAATAACGGCAGATTCTTCGGCGGCGGCATCAAGATACACAACTTCGTCGGTTACTTTGCCCTTAACTACTTTGCGGTACGGGGTTTCGATAAAACCGTAGTCGTTTATGCGGGCGTAGTTAGACAAGTTAAGGACTAGACCGATGTTGGCACCTTCTGGGGTTTCTACCGCACAGATGCGACCGTAGTGGGTGGCGTGGGCGTCACGGACTTCAAAACCAGCGCGTTCGCGCGACAGACCACCAGGGCCCATCGAACTTAAACGGCGCTTGTGAGCAAGCTCACTCAAGGGGTTAATTTGGTCCATGAACTGCGACAGTTGCGAGCTGGCAAAGAATTCGCGTACAGCAGCCACAACAGGCCGGGCGTTAATTAGCTGACCCGGGCTGACGGTTTCGATTTCGCTCATGCTCATGCGGTCTTTAGTGTTGCGTTCCATACGCAATAGGCCGATACGGAACTGGCGTTGTACCAATTCGCCAACCAACTTGACGCGGCGGTTAGCTAGGCTGTCGATGTCGTCGGCTGGTTCTTGGGTGTTGTTAAGGCGAATTAGCTCAGAGATAATTGCGGTCAGGTCTTCAAGGCGCATGACGCGGTTTTCGGCGGTGTTTGGCACGTCCAGGTTGAGACGTTTGTTGATCTTGTAGCGGCCAACGCGGCTAAAATCAAAACGTTTAAAGTTATAAAACATGTTTTCGATTAAAGCGCGGGCGTTATCGACAGTAGCTAGGTCGCCGGGGCGCAAGCGGCGGTAGACCTCAATTAAAGCGTCGCTTTGGCCACGGGCTGGGTCCTTGTCGAGGGTGGCCTCGAGGTGGCTCGCCTTGCCGGTGTCGACATGTTTAAAGACTTCTTTCATTTGCTCTTGGGTCATGCCCAAAGCGCGCAGCAAGGTAGTAACGGCGATTTTGCGCTTGCGGTCAATCTTGACGTACAAGGCACCGTTGGCGGCGGTCTCGAATTCGAGCCATGCACCACGGCCAGGAATAACTTTGGCACCGTACAGGTTACTAGCGCCGTGCTGTTCGGCGGTAAAGAACACACCGCTACTGCGGATTAACTGGCTAACAACAACGCGTTCGGCACCGTTAATAACAAACGTGCCGCGTTTGGTCATCCAGGGGTAGTCGCCAAGGTAAATCTCTTGCTCTTTGACTTCGCCGGTGACCTTGTTGGTTAATTCGACGTTTGCTTTTAGGGGCGCTTCGTAGCTAACGTTGTTTTCCCGTGCTTCAAACTCGGTCATTTTTGGATCTTCGAAGTGGTAGTCTTTGAAGCGCAGTGATAGTTTTGTGCCAGTGTAATCCTCTATTGGGCTTACTTCGGCTAGTAGTTCGCCAAGGCCTTCCTCGACAAACCATAAAAACGATTTATTTTGGTGGTCGACGAGATTGTCGAGCACAATCGCGTCGTCCTGGTTAGTGTAATAGACGCGCTTAGTGCGTGCATCTTTTTTAGTACTTTGTGCCATGTATGCGTTGTTCCCCTTTTGCCCAAGCCCGCCAAAGGTAAGCGAGCAGAGACTTTAGCATTAAAGTTATTGTGTTTTGACTTTTAGGCGCCGAAGGTCTCTAAGACGGGGGTTTTTGTTGCTTGCACCACTACCACCTGGATGCATAGCAAAAGCCGCACTTACACTACTTCTTAGGGTAAGATTGTGCAGCAACAGCAATCAAATGTCAAGCAGTCAAGTGACATACTTGGCTTGGGAAACTCTGGCGTAAATGTGGATATCGAGCCTCTAGTACCTGCACAACTCCATTCACGGTCATCCCCTCTGGGGTACTGTAAAGGCACATATCCAGCTGCGATCCATTGGGGAATGTAAATGGATCGGCCTCACCCATGCGAACCAGCCCCATATTTCTGTACATCTGGTTTGGCCCGCCCTCGCCTTCATTTAGCTCAAACGCCTCCAGATTGAGTGGCCTATCACCGTGGCCGCCATATTTCAGGGCAGCATGCACTAACATAGTACCGTAGCCACGCCGTTGGCTACTGACGGCACCTAACCCTGGGTCTACCACTACATCGTTAAGATAAAAATCGCCTGCTACAGGAGTGGTTTTTGCAAAACCGAGCATTCTTGATTTGGACCCTGAGCCCTCGCTTTGTGCTACCCAATATTGACTATGATGACGTCTAAAATGATCTGTGGCGCGCTCAGCAAACTGCGTGTGGTGCAATACCTTGTAGCGGGAATCAACCGTTCCCTTAGGAAGCGGTCCATTGGGCTCTTCGTAGCTATTAGCGTAGGAACGACGAATTACTTCGCGTATAGGGCGTGCAACATGTTTAAGCACTTCTACGCTTGTGACTCTATGGACAATAAAACTACCGGCTATAGGACTGTGATTGGCATAGGTTACGGTGTTAGCTGTTGGTCTTGGCATGATGCGTGATTGTGTAGCCTGAAGGGATCAGTTGTCAAGCATTATGCAAGCGCTTGCTTGCATTGGCTTGCACCACAACAAACGGCGCGATGTATTGATAGTGATGATAAGAAGGATCCGGAAAAACATCTTTATGATGCTCGAGCCTGCCGGTTAACGTAAACCCAAGGTGCTCCCAGAAGCGTCGAGCCCTGACGTTCTGCTTAAGCACCCAAATAACTAGCTTGTCTTGTCCAGTTATAGTCAAGTCGTTGAACGCCATGTCGAGCATGGCCGGCCCGATGCGTTCACCCCTCCGGTCTAACGCAGTATCCAATTCTTCAATTTCAACAGTTTCAGCATCTAGGCGAACAAGCTTCGCCATACCAACAATGCCCGCATGCTTTGTTGTGGCAAGATCATGCGCAATAACATAGGCAGCCGTGTCTGGTTGACTTAAATTAGTAGAGGCTGCAATTTTACTCGCCTGTTTGGCAACAGCACCACCCGGAGCTACATCTGTAGGATCGGCTAGAACGTTCATGGTCGCGCCAATTTCGTCTACGTACAATCCCCGCCAGGTTTCGGCTAAAAAACCTTGCAGTGGTTGGGCTAGCAAGTTGGCCTGACTTGGGTCCACCTTTAAAACTTGCAGATTAGGCGTAGGCATAATGAGTAATTATGTAATTAAATCTACTTACTTGTCAAGTTCGGGGGACCCTGGCTCGTTTGGAATAGCTACCGCACCAAGAAGTGTCGGAAAACGCCGCTCAAGGCGCCCAGCTAGCCAAGCGGCATCCACGCCCAAGTCACCTCGCCGCCGTTGCTCGTTAAAATCTAACCCTCGCAGAACGACTCGCACATAGTTTTCGTCTTTCCCTTTGCCATGAAATACAAAATCGGGAATAATAATTTTAGCATTTTGGGGAGTTACTTCGCTGTCCCGGGCACACATCCACAGCAAGGCGGCGGTTGCCCTCTGCGCATCCGGATAACGCCCGACATTAAAATCAGCAAAGTAAAGGTGGCCGTCATCCTCTATTGACGGCCACGCAAAGGCCAGTTCGGGGCGCATGTGGTCCTTTGCCAGTTGACCGGCAGTATAAACAATCCCAGCCGTTGCAGGTGCCTTAACCACCGACAATTCTAGTTGACGGCCAAGATCGGGAAACGTAAGTCCTTTTGCATAATGCGGTAATGTCATACGGTAAAGCTAATCATGATTATACCGCTTCGGCAAGTACCCGTTACTAAGCTGAAGCTACCACCACCTTTGTCTTAAAATACTACGCTATGTCTATGAACGTTCGATGTTCACGTTGCCCTCTTTATTAAAAATGAAAGTGGGCCGAGAAACCTGCGCATCTAAAAATGTTTCCGATGCACTAAGTGAGCGATGCCAAGACCCAATCGCGTCCTTGTGTAAACATTCCCCCTCACAAGTTTCCCCGACAGCAATTACAGACAAGCCAGATAGATGGAACCTCCCCCTTCCTGGCTGAATTTTGCAATCTATATCCAATAGCAGACTGTATGGCACATCTACGGCGTTCTCTAATATCAATCCACCGATAGAAGGCAGTGTTATAGCCTTACTATCTGGACACACCTCACATCCAAGAGTTAACGTCATCGTTCGGAGACATGCGCCTCTTGCTCGGGTGAAAGCGCGCCCATTATGCGTTTAATAAAAGCCACATACCTATACTATCAGTTCTTTGGCGGTGTAGTGATGACTTTGTCGACAATGCCGTATTTTTTGGCTTCTTCGGCGGTCATCCATTTGTCGCGTTCCATGTCTAGGTGGATGGTTGCATGCTTTTGGCCGGTATTTTTGGCCATGATTTCCTCTAGCAACTTTTTGACACGTAGTGATTCGCGCAAATCAATCTCTTGGTCGGTTACTTTGCCGCGGGTCCCGCTAGATGGCTGGTGTATCATCACCGTAGCGTGCGGCAATAAAAAGCGTTTGCCCTTAGTACCACTACTTAGCAAAAAGGCGGCAGCAGAAGCCTGCATGCCAATACCGACGGTTTGTACATCGTTGGTAATGTACTGCATGGTGTCGTAAATAGCCAACGCGTCGTATACGCTGCCACCAGGACTGTTAATGTACAGATAGATGTCCTTTTTGGCGTCTTCGGCTTGCAAAAAAAGCAGCTGAGCAACGATAAGATTGGCGGCATGCTCGTCGACGGGTGTGCCCAAAAAGATAATGCGGTCTTTTAGTAGGCGGCTGTAGATGTCGTAGGCGCGCTCGACGCGGCCATCGCTTTCGATAACTGT
>DASRJJ010000122.1:0-12372 GCA_035649555.1 Saccharimonadales bacterium (SeqCode) | reverse complement strand
ATGCCATACGCCCAGTACTACCTGTGGCTACTACTTCGACTGTTGGTATTTTTGCCTCTGGCCAGGCATTAGAAAGTCTCATTATGCATCTGCTTGCCGACCGACTACCCGAAGCCCGCAAAACTGGTGAGGACATGTTGGTAGAAGCCCGCAAAGTCAACGCCGCCTTTTTGGAACGCGCCGACAAGCCCGACCGCGGCGGCGCCTGGATTGCCTACCAGGCCAACAAACACGCCGCGGTCAAACAGCTGGCGCAGAAATTTTTGCCCGATAACCACGCTGGCGCCACCGAACCCGTACAATTAACAAGCGTTTGGCCGCGCAACGAACTTGATCTTGTAGCCGACATGCTATACGAACACAGCAACTTGCCGCTAGACCAGATACAAAAAAAGGTTGCCAGCTGGCCATACGACAAAAAGGCGCAGGTTTTTGAAGCCTACATTGGCGAACGTCTTAACCGCCGCCACAAGCCAGGCCGAGCGCTCGAAAAAGCGCACTATAGTTGGGATCTGGTGTGTGACTATGGGGTCTTCCGCGAACTGCAACGCCACCGCATGGTTGACGACCTAGAATGGCAGGAACTGACACCCCGTTACGGCTACGACATGCCCAAACTGGTCGAAAAAGCTGGCTTAACTGATGCCTTTGAACAGTGTTTCGACATCAGCCTCAAACTGCACAGTCTTTTGCAAAGTAACGGCTACATCCTTGAAGCCCAATACGCCACTTTGCTTGGCCACAACATGCGCTGGAAGGTAACGTACAATGCACGGGAAGCGTTCCACTTGCACGAACTCCGCACAACTCCGCAAGCCCACCCTAACGCTCGCAAGCTAATGAAGCAAATGCACGAAAAGTTAACCGAGGTCCACCCCCTCCTTGGTGAAGCAATGAAATTTGTCAACCAAGGCGAAGACCCCGAACTCACCCGGCTTGCCGCCGAACGTTACACCCAGTTTAAACTCCAGCAATTGGATCAACAGTAGGGTCCCATCCGTGTGCCAATTCGTACTCTTTTGTTAGGGCTAAGCCGTCAGCCAGCCAAAAGGCTTCGGCCGCGGATTGAGTTTGCACATACCCAGAACCGGTCAGCTCTACATCTCTGGTGTCTTGTGTTGGACTGCCGTATCTGTGACTGCGGCCGGCTTCCAATACGCCTGCCGTAGCCATCTCTGCCATAGCCAAATGTAGATCTCGTAAATCAGGGTCGGTCTCACGCTGGGCACGTCGAAAATGGTCACTTCGTATCCCCCTAATCTTATCCTTCATTACCAGCTCCGCTCCATTAGACTTGTCTGTATGGCCATGTTGGCTGCCGTACGGACGGCATCCTCTGTCCCTAAAACTTCAGCCGCTAGGCTGTAGCATTTTAACTCTTCGGCCATATCTTGCTTAGGTGATGTTTGTAGTTGTTCGTTCATATGTTTTGTCTCCAAATTAAAAATCAGGCTTTCGTTAAAGCCTGATTTGTGGGGCTGTGCTGGCGTTTGGGACGCTCAGGCTTTAACAATGCTAAAGCACAGCCCTGGTTGGCCGAAGAGAATAATAAACGAATAACCAGATGTGTGCTGCATACTATTAAAATGTACCCTAACGCAACACACTAGTTCTGTCAAGCAACCGTTGACGAAAACACGGCAAGCTAGTATTATAAAAGTGATGTACAAACCAGATCTCTTTAAGCAAGTGATTATGAACTCTTAGTGGAGCTCGGTTAACTACACCAAAACATAACCCTAGCCGAGCCCAAAGCTCGGTTTTTTGTTTTAAAACAGGATACTATGACCAACACCCAACTTATCGAACTTACTAAAAAGCTTGTCGCCATTCCGTCTACCGGAGACAACCCTGATGGTTTGCGCCAAGCTTACAATTTTATGATAGGTTTGCTCCGTGCCAGTGGCAAAGACATTACCATCGAAGAATTCGAAAGTAACGGCAAACCTAGCTTTATGGCTTACAAAGGTGGCGTACGCCCGAAACGGTTCAAGATTATTTTGAGTGTCCATGTCGACGTCGTGCCCGGCAAACCGCATCAATACGACGGCAAAGTAAAAAACGGCAAACTGTACGGCCGCGGTGTGCATGATGAAAAAGCTGCCTGTGTCATTTTGGCCGACCTCTTTTGTGAATTCATCGATAAAGTACCCTACGCGCTAGGCCTACAAGTAGTTACCGATGAAGAATACGGTGGTGCGGATGGCGCCCTTTACCAGATACAACAAGGGGTGCGGGGCGACTTTGTCATTTGTGCCGAATGTGGCCGACGCCCCGACGTACATGAAATTGCCAATGAGGCCAAAGGTATTGTCATTGCCGATATTAGCTTCGACGGGAGTGCTGCACACGGCGCCTACCCCTGGAAAGGCGACAACGCCGCCCCAAAGGCAGCCCACTTTATCCACGCGCTGCACCAGCGCTTCCCGTCACCAAGCCAGGAATCGCCCGAAACGACTTTTAGTGTTACCTCGATGTCCGCACATGGCGGTTCACACACGCGTATTCCCGATTCCGCCACGGTGCGGCTAGACATTCGCTACGCACCCGACGACCTCAATTTCGAGGATCGCACGAGCCTGCAGGCGCTAATTAAAAGCATCGACCCTAACGCCAAGCTTGATATTGTATTATTTGATTCACCACTATACTGCAGCCCGGACAATCCGCTACTGCAAGCGCTCAAAACTTCTGCCGAGGCAATAGAAGGTGCGCCATTCACATTTGCACGCCGCCATGCTACAAGTGACGGACGGCATTTTGGTGATGTGGGCGACCAGGCTTGTGAATTCGGTGTTGCTGGCGATAACCAGCACGGCGATAACGAACACATTACACTTACAGCCTTTAGCAACTACCGCAATACAATACGCCATTTTTTAGAAAAGACTACTACGATGAACACCAACGAAGTAGCACTCCAACCGAAACCCAAAAACTTAATTCTTACTTAACGTTCCTGTACGAACCGGGAACATAAGCGTATACTACCTAAATGAAAACTGAAGCCGAAAAGCAACTAGCCAACCTAGTTAGTATGCCAACAATATCAGCTGACACTACCGCCAACGACATGGCGCTGGATTATTTGGAAGATTATTTTTCGCGCCGCGGCATGTTCGTCAGGCGCGACCGCTTTGTTAAAGGCCATGGAACATTGCTTGCCTCGACACGAAAAGACAATTTGTACACTCCGAAAGTGTTGTTGTCTGCCCATATCGATGTCGTACCGGCCGACGAAGCGTTATTTACCCTAAGAAGCGACGGCGACAAGCTCATTGGCCGTGGCGTATACGATATGAAGTTTTCCATCGCTGGCTACCAACAAATCGTTGATGAACTCTACCGCAAGGGTAGTCTGGCCGACTACGATTTTGGCATTGCCATTGTAACAGATGAAGAAACAACCGACCGCGGCGTGCACGGCCTTACCGCTGCGGGTCTAAAACCCCAGGTGTGTGTTTTGCCAGATTCTACCGCCCCAGGCTGGGCTATCGAAACTATCGCCAAAGGGTATTGGCGGTTCGACCTCATTGCCCAAGGAAGGACCGCCCACGGCGGCCGGCCCTGGGAAGGCGAAAGCGCCTCTTTTAAATTGTTACAGGCCTTACACGAACTAAAAGGACATTTTACGGACCAAAATATCAAAACCGACTCGCTCAATATCGGCCAAATACACGGCGGCGATGCCAATAACAAAGTGCCTGCCGAAATGGTCGCTGGTTTGGATATCAGGTACTTAACCAACAAAAACCTGGCCGAAAAGAAAAAGCTCGTCCATGGCATTTGCCAAAAATACAATCTTAACTACCGTGAATACGCCATTGCTGCCCCGGTAGTAACAGATACAGAACTGCCGTTAATAAAAGCCTACCGCGAAAGCGTCAAGCAGGTGACCGGCAAGCAACCAGAACCTTTTATTTCTTGCGCTGGTAGTGATGCGCCTTATTTCGCCGAAGCCGGCATATCCTGCATAATCTCCTGCTGCGAAGGTGGCGGCCACCACACCGAACAAGAATGGATCAGCCGCAAAAGCTTTTTGCAGTTCGTGCCAATTATCCATCACTACCTTAATTTGACCTGTAAAGCCCACAGTAGTGCACCCGCAGTAAGCACAAAAGTAGAGAAGGTTTAACGTAACTTAGTAATTACAGTGGCGCTAATTAACCCGTTGCCTGAGCGTAGGGTCAAGCAAACGTCGCGCAAATATAGCCGCCCTAGGGCTTATATAGCCGTCGAATATTCTATACCCATTCTGATATAGCCGAAGTTCCAGTTCATCTATCCCAACCTGATTTAAGTCATAGGATTTTATAAGATACTCCACCGGTACCCCTACAAGTTCTTCTTGGATAGCAATCAGATCAGCGCCTTCGTATTTGTTTTGTCCTTCTATTCCAAGGCGGCCGAGTATTGCATGTACATCATCACTATGTACGCCAACTGCCTCTGCAATTTCTGGCACAGTCAATTGCCTAGTAGCGGCAACGAACCTACGGTCAGCATTACGATGCACGGGGGTCCACGTTTCTGTCTGTACCCGTTTTAGGGCGTCCTGACACTGCTTGAAAAAGCTATAGTCTGCTGGATTATTTTGTCGTTTTTCTTCAAAGTAAAGCCCATCCGCATATACTGCTTCGTACCGTTCATCCATACGGAATAGTCGTGTTTTTCCCGCCCCGGCTAATTTTTGATCAATATTACTAACTGCACGCTCTAGATTATCCCGCCATGTAAGAAATGAAGGCGCAAACATGTCAAATCCCAAAGTATACATTTGATCAAAAGTAAGTACAGGGCCGGCAAGTCGTAGCATATTTAACAAATAAAGTTCATTAGAGGGCAATCGCATAACCTTTTGCCCCACACGTATCCTACTTGCGCCAGTAATGTCGATTGATAGGGCTGACTTATACCGCAGTTTTTCTGAAGCGGATGGACCGACAATAAGACTATACATTAAGGCGTTATGGAGCCGCTCGACGCGCTCCTGGTTTACCAATGCTTCTTTGCGAACATCAATTAGCCGCAGACGGGGCGATAACCTGCAAGCTTTGTCACTGGTTCTACCTCTTTCCTCAAACAGATCGTAGGGCAAACGTCTCTCCAATGAATCTCTTGCTTCTTGATACGCCGACCAACGGTTACTTAGGCCAGCAGCAAAACCAAGCTGCGCGACATTGGAATATGCTGCCCAGCCATTTCGCAAAAAGGCCAACGTATTAAACAAATGAAGTTCATGCCCGCGCAGCGAAACTCTCAGGCCATTAATAGATAGTGTTATAGGGTTAACGATATGGGCATTTATTGGTTCTTCGCCTTTTGAATGGCTAACCCCAGGGAAAAAATGTCCAGGCGCAATTTGCCAGTAAAATAACTGGCTTAATTCATCCTTTGGAAAGGGAAGTTTCGTTTCCCATTGTTCGTGCATTCTAGTACCTTTATACGTCGCCCACAAGCTGCTAGTTGACGAAATGACCACTATACTATAAAATACTTAGGAACATTACCAAAGACAGTAGCGATCTGTAAAGATTTAAGAATGCTACCGAGGCGATGAACAATCCAAAATTGTTTACTTGCAGGTCTTTGGTGATGAACCAAAGATTTTTTAATTTTTGGTGAATCCTTAACAATCTAGGTCGAAGATTTCTAAACAGGAACAATATATGGCTTTAACTAAAGACAAGAAGAACGAAGTCGTTAAAGAAGTTGCCGAAAGCTTGGGCGCGTCAAAGATGACCGTGGTTGCAAAATACCAGGGTACGACCGTAAAAGCTTTGCAGCAACTTCGCCGCGACGCACGCGATGGCGGCACTAAGTTGCGCGTCGTCAAAAACCGACTGTTTAAGCAAGCATTGCAGGACGTTGACACCCTTAAGGATGTTGACGCCAGCGAACTCACCGGCCAGCTGCTTTACGCCTTCAACCCCGAAGACGAAGTAGCCCCAGCCCAGGTGCTCGCAACCTTTGCAAAGCTTAATCCGTCGATCGAATTTGTCGGTGCTATTACCGCACAAGGCAAATTTATTAGCGCAGACGAAGTAAAGGCCCTGGCCGCACTTCCAAGCAAGGAAATACTTATCGCAAGTGTTATCGCAACCCTTAACGCACCACTCAACGACAGCATCAATGGCCTTTCTGGCAACTTGCATGCGCTGTTGGATGGTATCGAAGCTAAGGCAAGCAATTAATATAATGTAAATTGGCCGAAAAGGCCTTACACTAAGGAGAATAAGAAATGGCTAAAGATTTGAAAAAACTAGCAGAAGAGCTGACTAGCCTTACTGTCCTCGAAGTAAACGAACTTAAGAACATCCTTAAGGATGAGTACGGCATCGAGCCTGCAGCCGCCGCTGTAGCTGTTGCTGCAGCCCCAGCCGCCGACGGCGCTGCCGCTGCCGAAGAAAAGGCCGAATGGGACGTCATCCTTAAAGACGCTGGCGCCCAAAAGGTTGCCGTTATTAAGGCCGTTAAGGACATCACTGGTCTAGGCCTTGGCGAAGCTAAGGCTATCGTAGACAGCGCTCCAAAGCCTGTCCTCGAGAAAGCCAAAAAAGAAGACGCAGAAGCCGCCAAGAAAGCTTTGGAAGAAGCCGGCGCAACTGTCGAATTGGCCTAAAACCAATTACCAGCAAAAAACCGCCTCGCCAAGGGGCGGTTTTTAGTTTACCAAAATAAACCGCCTGGAGCGACCAGGCGGCTTGAATACCACTAAATGTACTACTACAACGGTGCAGGGTTGCCGTAGGTAACACGCAAGTGGGCAGCGATTTCATCCAACCACATACCACTAACTGCGCTGCTGTGCATTCGGGTCTGTACAACAAATTTGTACTGACAACCGTTGGTGTTTGCGCAGCGAATTTCCCACGCACGGCCCATAGAGTGAGCTTGCCAGTTATTTGATCCACCTGCCGTGGAATCAAAAGCAAATGAGCTCGGCTCGGCTGCAACGGGCGAGCCTTCCATAGCCAACCCAACAACTGGGGCAACTTGCTGCAATAATGCCCTGGTCTGACACCACTGTCCAGCAGTGCCATTACAGTCCGCTTCGGCGTTAAAGTTAGACACGATTATGGCACGTTGGCCGGTTGTTAAACGAAAAGTCGTGCTGGCGCACTCGACATTTTGCCAAGCTCCGCCCGCATTGAGATACGTCCGTGGAGTGCCCGTACTCAAAAAGATGTCTTGCCCCGAGGGGTTAGCTGCACTCTGTCGTTTACAGTCGGTAATTTGCTCGGTCGAGGCTAAGCTTTCTAAAGCTTTAGCATCAAAACCTTCCGTTTGCGGGTTAGCCGCACTCGCACTTAAGTCGCTGTTAGGTCCATTGGCGTTTGCAGCCACAAATGCAGTCGGGGCCGCCACAAGTACAAAAATAGCACCTAATCCAAGGACTAGGGAACGTAAAATACGCATAATAAAAAATGCTCCTTCAAGTTACTAATAAAACTATCAGGGCAGCGCCACCCACGTTTAATTGTGCCTTTGCAGTAAGGCTATTGCAATCTTGCTTTATTGGTAAATAATGGCCAAAATTGCGCTTTTAAACGCCAACGCATTACTTATCCACACGGCCCAACAAGTTTTTGACTTGACTTACGAGTCATGATAGTCTTAGGTGTAAGTGGAGCAAACAAACACTGAGCAGGTGAGAGACAACCAAACATGGCAGATGTAGCAGATAAACAGATCAAACGCCTCCGTGCCCTTATCCAAGAGGCCGAGACCAACCTGGCAGCCGCTAACGAATTGTTAGTGAGTCTTGTTGGCGATGACGAAAAGGTTGGTGCAGTCGTCCAAGAAGACAACCTCGGCAAAGTTATAGAAGGCGTTTTTGACGGCCAAAACATGGTCGGCTCCGACGGCAAAACATATCCGGTCCCTGCCAATTACGCCAGTAAGTCCAAGCTGGTGCAGGGCGACATTCTAAAATTGACCATCGCAGACGACGGCGCCTTTTTGTACAAGCAAATCGGCCCCATCCCGCGCAAACAAGTTGTGGGCACCCTTAGGCTGGAAAACGGCCACTATTTTGTTGATGTAGCCGGCAAAGAGTACCGCGTGTTACTTGCCAGCGTTACCTACTTTAAAGCCAAACCGGGCGATCAAGTAAGCGTTAACCTACCCGAGGACGACAGCTCCGCCGACTGGGCCGCGCTCGAAGCCGCATTGTAAATAATTACTTAGAAAAACACGCCATCCTATGGTACAATTACGATTCGTATCATGACCTTTAGCAATGAATGATGTAAGATGACAGAAGTTCATGCAAATACTGCGCCTTTGGGAGCGCCGGCCGATTTTGACTTGACAATCTTTAAGCCAACTCCCTTGCAAGTTGAGTGTTTAGATATCGCATGTCGGCCTTTTTTTGAACATCTCCTTGACAGTGGCGAATTAGCGGCGGCGGGCTACGACATGATTGATGGCATAAGAATTACGCCCAACCTACCTATAGATGACTTTAATGCCCTATACGAAGCCCAGAGCCAACTGCCTGGCTTTTCACCCCTAGCATTCGCCAAGTTATACGCTGGTTTGCCCACCAGAACCAACGGCGAATCTATACGCTACAAGGCCGGGGACAACCTGGATGACCACGCCCGTGACGTACTTTTGGCGCATGTGGGCATTGTGGGCGACAAAAAAATACTCCAGTCCGGCGGTCGGTACAGCGATGGTCGTGAAGGGCGGGCCATGGCGTACTACTGGGACTCTATGGGTATTATCGAGGGCCTGGATACGCTAGCCGACCATTACGAACGCAAAGACGAACCCTTAAATGCCCTAGAATTACGTGAGCTTGCCTCTGGAATCACTGAACGCTACCGTCATGAAATTATCACCACCCGTCGCGGTCCGCGTAATGCTACTGAAGATACCGCGCCAGAATACAAAGGCCGCTCGCAACCACACAAATATGTTCGCATGGTGCGCCGCGAAGTACGACTGGAAGGCCCCGAGGCTTACCGGCGTCACCTGCCAGCTATGCTTATCGAATACTTTGACATTATGCAAGGCGCCGACGATCCTGAATTGCTGCCAATGATACCCGGTAAACGCTATAAATCGGTTGCCCGCATGCCCGACCTTACGGTTAGTACGGTCTTTTCGGCAGAAGGCTTTACGTACCCTAATGGCGATCCTCGGCCTCGTCCCGAGTCGCGCCCGGCAGACCTTAAAACCATGAAAGAACTTGCCAAATTTATAGGCCGGCCGCTTACCAAGGGGGAAGAGATTGACCTATGCGAGGAGCTCCACACCGGTGCCGGTGCCGGTACCGACTTTGCCAGCTGGATGTTGGGTGACGGCAAAAACCTCCACACTATTCGCGTCACTAAACGCGTGCCACCCTTTAAACACGCACTCGTTTTTGAACTAGCCTGCGAAATTGCCAATGGGCTCCGCTATGTGGAAGACGAAGCAGGCGCTCAAGCATTCGAACGAATTGCCTACGAACTAGCACAAACACTCAATAATTTTAGCTACAACAAAAAGCTCGGGTATTATCTGCCGTGGGATCTCGAAACAGGCCAGGTAATGATCCCGACGCTACAAGATGGCGCGTTCGCCATAGAGTCCGGCATTGCACAAACAGCCCAAAGGACAGGAATCTTCGACTTTTGGGAGAGTACACAAGAAGAGATGGAGGAAATTTTCGATTCCACCCCTGAAGCCGAAGAATACGCCACACAACCTTGGAGTCCCTGGAAAGCCCCCGGCGGGCTTTTGACATCTCTTTACCCCACGGAACAAAGCTGGGTACACGAAAAAATTTGGGCGGTTTTGGAAAAGTCTGCCGCAAAAGCAAGCTGGCTGGGCAGACGCCAACATTTGGAAAAATTTATTTGCAATGGGTTTACTACCAATGTACAGTTAGGGCGATTACTCACCGGCCACACCATCGAACGCTACGACGCTTTCATTTTAGGTCGCCCAGCAAATGGCGGGGAATATATTGCGCCCAGGCATAATTTTTCATGGACTGAAGCTATAGACGCTGTATTGCGACATTGCAGCTACCGCAATTATTTTGAACGCCGTGCTTGGAAAGCTCGCTGTAAAGTCGCCGCTGGTGTTGGCGTATGCACCACTGGCCAAATGGTCTACCTACCCAAAATTGCCTACGAATTTTAAGTACAAACCACAACGCTATACCTACTTGTTCTCTGATAAAATAAAAAAGAAAGTGAGGTGTGCTTAATGGGCCAGGCGCTCTATAGGCGATATCGGTCAAAAAAACTGTCTGAACTAGTAGGGCAGGAACATATAACTACGGCTTTGGGCCGAGCGCTTACAAACGGTACGATTGCCCACGCCTATTTGTTTACCGGCCCACGTGGAACAGGCAAAACAAGTATTGCGCGCATTTTGGCGCACGAAGTAAACGGCTTACCGTATGACGACGAATCTTACCACCTAGATATTATCGAGATTGATGCCGCTAGCAACCGCCGTATCGACGAAATCCGTGACTTGCGCGACAAGGTGCATATCGCACCCGCCAGCGCCAAGTTTAAGGTGTACATAATTGACGAAGTGCACATGCTTACTAAAGAGGCGTTCAATGCACTGCTTAAGACACTCGAGGAACCCCCAGCACACGTCATTTTTATTTTGGCCACAACCGAGGTACACAAGCTGCCCGAGACCATCATTAGCCGCACCCAACGCTTTTCGTTTAAACCAGTCGAACTTTCCAAGGTTACCGCGCATCTCAAACACATCGCTAAGCAAGAAAAAATTGATATTGCCGATGACGCTTTGGAACTAATCGCCGCGCATGGGGAGGGGAGTTTTCGCGACAGCATAAGCTTGCTCGACCAAGTACGCAACACCGACGGCAAGGTAACCTTGCAAACCGTCCAGCAGCTGCTAGGTATTGCCCCCGAAACCCTACTAAATGACCTTCTGTCCGCCGTAGCGGCACATGACGCGCCAGCGGCTGTCAAAACACTCCAAGCCTTCCAAGAGCAAGGGTTCGAGCCGCCAATGGTCGCCAAACAGGTAGGTCAGCTACTGCGAGCCCAGATTGTTGCGGGCAAGGCTGATTTGCCGGCCGACACCGCTTTGGCGCTGCTTGCCAAGTTGGTTGACATACCGGCCTCGCGCGACCCACGGCTGAGCCTAGAAATCGCTTTGCTCGATGTCGCCCTAGCGGGGGAACCCGCCGCCAAAACCATGCCCGCCCAGGTAACTGCTAAACCCCCGACACAGGTAGAACCCCACCCAAGCAGCTTCCAAAAAAAAGCTAAGCCAGGGATCCCCGAGCCAAACCCCGTGCCCACTCCCGCCGAACAACCCACAGCAACATCGTCACTAGACACTACCGCTTGGCAGCAAGTTCTAGCCACCATCAAACAAAAGCACAACACCTTATTTAGCATTGTCCGAACTGTCAGCCCACTATTCGGCCCCGGCGAGCTAACCCTCCAATGTACCTACGCCTTCCACAAAAAACGCCTTTCAGAGAGCCGCAACAAGCAGGTTATAATCGACACAATCAAACAAGTCACCGGGCAAGAGCCAGCCATCACCTTTACAATCGCAGAAAACTCCACCCCCAAACCCAGCGAACCATCCCTACCCCCAACCGACGAACAAATCCACACCGTAACCAACAATCCGCCCAAAAATGACACTATCCAAAACGTAAGCAATATCTTCGGCAGCGCCGAGCTGCTAGAATCGTAAGTACACAATCAAGTGGAGGGTAGGCGCGAGCTTCTTGGTTTGAAGTAGACTAGCCGAAGCGGAGCCGGACAAAACAGCTCGGGGAGCTGTTTGCCCGCGCGTGAGTGGGCTCCTTCAAACCAAGAAGCGGAAGCCCGTAAGTAAGTCGAATGGATCCGTACAACAATCAACAACCACCCCAAAACCCAGAAGCCGAAGCCTCCTTACTCGGCGCCATTTTAATTGATTCCGACGCGCTCGTAAAAATTGCCGACATCATCACACCCGACGACTTTTTTGACCCCCGCCACAAACACATCTACGAAGCCGTCACCAGCCTCTACGAAAAGCGCAGCCCCATAGACGTCCTAACGCTCGCCGACGAGCTAAAAAACAACAGTTTTTTAGACATGGTCGGCGGGCCCTCATACCTTACGGAACTTACTAATTACGTGCCGACGGCCGCGCACGTCGAACAATACGCCGACATCGTCGCCCAAAAAGCGCTGCGTCGCCGGCTCATCAAAGCCAGCCAACAAATGACTACGCTGGGGTTTGACGAATCTAAAGCCCTGCGCGAACTAATTGAAGAAGCCGAAACCAGCCTGTTTGAGGTCAGCCAAAAGCACGTCAAGCAGACGGTGGTAAGCCTAGAGGCAATCTTAGCCGAAAGTTTTGACCGTCTCGACGACCTGC
>DASRJJ010000121.1:0-4836 GCA_035649555.1 Saccharimonadales bacterium (SeqCode) | reverse complement strand
CAGTCGTACCCGGCGATACGCCCCAGAGTCTATTCGATCGGGTTCAAGCGGTTGAGAAAACGGAGCTGCCGCTAGTCATTAAATATTGTTTACAGGAAGGGGGTGTCTATGGCGATTCATGAAATCCGAGTTACTCATATTGAAGGCGATCCATTAGGACAAGATGTTAAGCAAGAAATGGAGCGCACCCTGGGCATTACTTGTATCGAGGATGTCCAAACCGCCAAAGTGTATCGCATACAAGGGGTAAGTGATGACGAAGCTGCTTTGCTTGCTAAAAAACTACTAGCCGACCCCGTTAGTGAACGGTTCACCGTTGACGAAGCAGTTGGGTTTGACACCCCGCATGTCGTTGAAGTGGCTTATAGGCCTGGCGTGATGAATCCAAGGGCAGCCTCAATTATGAAAGCGGCAAATGACTTGGGAATTAGTCCAGAGGGGGCGGATGCATCACACGAATATGCCTTCTTTGGCAGCCAGCTTAGGCCGGACCAAGTAACTCTTGCGGTTGGACGGTTATTGCTTAACGAACGTATTGAGCAAATTGTAACCAAAAAACCCGCTTCATTAACTTCCGAGGGTTCAGTTGGCCCGATAACTACCGTGCCAATTCGAGGGGCCTCTAAAGCAAAACTAATGGAATTATCCAAAGATAAACTGTTTCTTAACCCGGAAGAAATGGCCGTGATTCAAAATCATTTTCGCAAATTAAATCGCGACCCGACCGATGCTGAGCTAGAAATCATCGCCGCTAGTTGGAGTGAGCATTGCGGTCACCCAACGTTCAAGGCGAAGGTTTTAGTTAGACAAGAAGATGGGAGCCATGTTGAAAAACCACCACTCATGACCCGCATTACTACGGCAGCCAAAGCACAACCCAACTTTAATAAGCTTGTGGTTTCGGCTTTCGATGATAATTCTGGCGTGATGCGTTTTTATGACGGCCAAGCTATTTGCGGCAAGGTAGAAACTCACAACAGCCCATCCGCTATCGAACCTTACGGCGGGGCAATGACCGGTAGTGGCGGTGTGTTCCGGGACATAATGGGTACTGGCCAGGGCGCAAAAACGATTATCTCAACAGATATGTTTTGTTTCGCGCCACCCGACTTAAATGAGGATATGCTTCCAGTGGGGACCCTCCACCCCGATTACCTTCAGCGCCGAGTTATCAAAGGTGTTCGCGACTATGGTAACCGCATGGGTATCCCGACGGCTAACGGTTCGATTCATTACCACGAAGATTTCCGAGCAAAGCCTACGGTTATTGTTGGCGCTTACGGCATACTCCCCGAAGCTATGGCCCAAAAGGGCGAGCCACAACCTGGTGATCTCGTGGTTATTATTGGTGGTCGGACTGGCCGCGATGGTATCAACGGCGCCACCTTCTCATCTGGGGAAATGACCGACCGAACGGCAACCGTGAATTCCGGCGCGGTGCAGATTGGCAATGCAATCGAAGAGAAGAGGATGTTTGACGCTTTATTAGAGGCCCGCGACGAGGGATTCATACGCGCCATAACTGATTGTGGTGCTGCCGGGTTCAGCTCGGCGGTAGGTGAAATGGGCGAAAACATTGGTGTTACGGTAGATATAAGCAAGGCTCCATTAAAATATCCAGGGTTGGCCCCTTGGGAGATATGGTTGAGTGAATCCCAGGAACGGATGGTTGCCGCCATATCTCCTGATAACATCGATGAGTTCCTCAAAGTATGCACAAAATATAATGTTGAATCGACCGTTATTGGCGAATTTGATGGTAGTCATACCCTGACCGTAAATTATGGCGACCAGAACGTCGCAGAGCTTGACTATTCTTTCTTGCGCAAAGGTTTGCCACAACGTACCATGTATGCCAAATGGGAAGCGCCTGTAGTTCCCGAGGTTAAACCAGAAACTCCAAAAAACGGGGCTGAATGGACCGATAGGTTTAAAGCAGTTCTGGCGCATGGCAACGTCTGTTCAAAGGAACCAGTAGTCAGACAGTACGATCATGGCGTTCAGGGTGGTAATGTGGTTGCGCCTTTTGGCGGCATGGACCAGAGTGGTCCAAATGATGCCCTGGTTATTAGGCCTATACTAGACAAACCTTATGGCGTTGTTCAGTCGCACGGCATGAATCCAATTTTGAATCGTCTAGACCCATACCAGGGCACTGTTTGGGCTATCGCCGAAGCAGCTGCAAACTATGTGTCGGTCGGTGGCAATATAGACGAAGCAGCAGCAGTTGGTAATTACATTTGGCCTTTCCCTGACGAGGAGGCTATGGGCTCGCTCGATCGTTCGGTAGATGCGGCGGTTGATATGATGCATACCTTGGGGCTGCCCGTTATTTCTGGCAAAGATAGTTTGTCGTCAACATACAGAGGTGACGGACAGGTAATTAAGATTCCGCCTGTCTATGCCATGTCAATCTTTGGACGCATTCCGGATGTCGAAAAAACTATGACCAGCGATATTAAAAAGGCCGGTTCTACACTTGTGTTGATGGGCCAGCAAAGCAAAGGCATGGCCGGCTCGGCTTACTACGATGTCACTGGTGGGGACAGCGGCGAACTTCCCAGGGTAGATACAGAAAAATTGCCTAAGGTATTGAACAAGGTTCACCAGCTTATTCAAGGCGGCAAGGTGCTTTCTTGTCATGACGTAAGCGAAGGCGGTCTTGCGACTACTGTTGCGGAGATGTGTTTTGGCGGTACCGTGGGTGCACACATTTGGATTCCTCCCGAAGAACGCGATACACAAGAAGAATTCTTGTTTAACGAAACGGCTGGTACCTTCATTTTGGAAGTGGAACAAGGGGTCGACTTGAAAGAGATGTTCAAAGATGTGCCATACCGCGTAATCGGTTCTACCGAGGAATCAAAACAAATATACGTTGACCAGTCTTTTAATGGAGGTAGCGAGCCGGTCTTTATGGCAAATCTAGATGATCTAAAAACCGCTTGGCAAAAACCAATGAAGGAGATTTTCCATGGCTAAACCTGAAGTATGCGTTCTCAAGGCAGACGGCATTAACTGTGATATGGAAATGGCCTACGCTTTTGAGGTCGCTGGAGCAAGCCCCGAGGTAGTGCATATAAATCAACTTCGTGGCGGCGAGCGAAGACTGTGTGATTATGGCGTACTGGCAATCCCCGGAGGGTTCTCTTACGGCGATGATATAGCTTCGGGCCAAGTATTGGCTACAGAGCTTACATCTTACTTGTCCGATCAGATTCAAACTTTTACCGGCCAAGATAAGCCCGTGTTTGGCGTATGTAATGGTTTTCAGGTTTTGAAACGAGCCGGACTTTTGCCAAACCGCACACTAGGGCATCAGCAAGCAACGCTTGCCGAAAACGAGAGTGGGCGCTTTGTATGCGGTTGGATTAATTTGGCCGCCGGTAAGTCCGCGTGTCGTTTCGTTAGGCCAGAAGATTTTGATGAACAAGTGATACCAATGCAAGTCGCACATGGCGAGGGCCGATTCTTTGCAGATACGGCAACTATAGACTCGCTTAAGGCAAATGGTCAGGTGGTTTTTCGTTACGTGTCCCCAGATGGCAGCCCAGCGAACGGTTTCCCTAACAACCCGAACGGCTCGCTTTATGATATAGCTGGCGTTTGCGATCCAACGGGAACTATACTCGGTATGATGCCTCACCCCGAAAGGTCAATTGCAGCATTTCATCCTCATCGTGCCAGAACAACAGTTGCCCGAGCCGCCGCAACTAAAATTTTTACTAATATAGTTAATTACGCCAAAAGCTTATAGGGTCGATTGTACAAAAAATTAGGATGCTATACTTAGCCAAATGATTACAATTGTCTTTGAGTCGCATGCCACCACCGTAGACAATGAACAAAAAATCGCATCCGGGCATTACGACGTCGACTTGTCGGCGGCCGGTAAAAAACAGGCAATGGCACTTGGGGAGCGTCGCAAAGGCGAAACATTCGACGCCATTTTTACCTCCGACCTGCAACGAGCCTACAAAACGGCAAAGATAGCCTTTGGTAATAGGTTCCCTATATTTCAAGATGCTCGGCTGCGCGAATGCGACTATGGCCAGTTTGAGCATCGACCGAGCCAGCAGATTGAGACAGAAAGAATTAAGCGCATCGATCAGCCGTTTCCTGGCGGAGAAAGCTATCAACAGCGTGCAGACTACATGAAGTCTTTTTTGGAAGAGCTGCTAGCAAAATATGAGGGCAAGCGGATTTTAATTATCGGCCACCGGGCCACACAATACGGGCTAGAACGGTGGACAACAGGTAAGTCACTCCAAAAAATTGCCCAAGCTCCATGGCAGTGGCGACCAGGGTGGGTCTATAAACTAGAAGTACTAAAGCGGTAACTACCGCAATTTTAGGAAAAGGTAAGGGGATCGTTTGTATATACAGTTTTTAGCGTGCCGTCCGGCTGCCAAATGTCTATTTGCCCCCAGCTCATAGCCGCGACGTTGTCTTTCTGTTCCCTGATAATTCGGGTACGAAGGGCTGCGACCGTATCGGCAGGCGGCCCGGCCATGGCTTCCAGAATTTGCCGTTCAGTGAGTCGCCAGGCTGTAGGAATATTTTCAGGCGCAAATGCCGGTCCGTATACTACATTGCTAGATTCGACACGAACAAGGTCAAAGGCATCATTGGCTGATTTGCACTGGGGGTGGGCAAAATTGACCATACCACTTTTTAGGGAAGTCTCGGCAAGCGCATAAGCCACGCGTTTGGCCCAGGTCGCACCCTTTTCGGCTAGGGCATGTATTGTGGTTTTTCCGGACAGTACTTGCCTGAATATATCGCAATAAGAAATAACTTCTTCTGCAGCCAAAACCAACTCGGCTTCTCCTTTTA
>DASRJJ010000120.1:0-13609 GCA_035649555.1 Saccharimonadales bacterium (SeqCode) | reverse complement strand
TTAGCAAACATAAGTAGTAGGCATCCAACTAAGATGAACGCTGCTAAAGCCATTATTTGTACTAGCAGTAACTTGCAACCTCAGCGTTGATACCAGCACCTTTTAGTGCAGTTACTAGTGCTGCCAAATCACTATTACTGTTAGTTGTCGCAAACCACGTTGATCCGTCAGTAGCAACTTGATAAGAGCTATTGACGAAGCCCTGGTCACAGGCTTGCTTGCGTTGATTCAGGCTGGTTTGCCAGTTACTAGGCTCCTCAAACTTGTATTCAATACCATTGAGAGTGTAGGTATTGCCGTTAACAGGTCCTTCGTTGCCCGTAGCACCAATCTTAGATAACGCACTACTTAGAGTAACTTTTGTTGTTTCCTGCTGTACTTCTTGCGATGAACTAGTAGTATTGTTTGTGCTGTTTGTCGTGGTTTTATTTATGTTGTTATCGTCTTTTGTCAAAAAGTAAAATGCACCAGCACCTACGACTAGCACGGCTATGACTACAGCAATGATTGTTGTTTTGTTCTTCATGAAAACTCCTAGTTAGTGTTATCTGTAAATATACCTGACAAATAACAAAAAATAAACAGTTGGTTTATGTAACTATCTGTTTATTATTCCTACGCTTGTTGTATGAATGAACAGAAGCTGATGAAAGCTTTCGGCAAGCGTGTTGCTGAAGTCCGGAAAAGTCGTGGCGTTACACAGCAACAATTAGCAGAATTAACTGGCATGAGCGTAGTAGCAATTGCTTATATTGAAACGGGTAAGCGTTGGGCTAGACTGGGAACGCTCAATAAAATAGCCAAGCACCTAAAAGTAAATATCAGCGATTTATTTTCGGGCATATAACTTTACCCAACTTTTGCTCTAGAATCGCTCCTACGAACTCTGGCCGTGTTCCAGACGTTCTTTATAACCCGTTCATCTTTTTGCATTGAAAAATACTGTGTAACATTGCAGAAATTTTTTGGCCGACTTTTGGCCCTTAACGTCATTTACCGTAAACCAAAACTTGTTTATGTATACCCTAACACCTCTATCTCGATGAGACTTAGGCTACCAACCCACCGAACGCTCTATCAGCCCCTCCGCAAGCCTACGCAGAGAAAACAATCCCTTGCTGACCTCGTTGTATATATCGGGGTTGTCTGGGTCTTCTACGGTTGTATCACCATCAAGCATAAAGTGGGCACTCTTGTTTCTGATACTTCGTAACTTCCTAGATGCCGTACCACTAAAGCTACCTAAATCGTGGAATATGTCAGAACGCGAGGCATAAAGGTCGTTTATGTACGTGTTCATATCGGTATTTACGTTGTTGAAATACAGCTCTAATATCTTCCAATACGACAAGACTTTGTAGTACGGCGTTTCGGCTAGTGTAGCCTGGCGGTAGTGTGCAAGTGCCGCCCACCGCTTGTCGGTAAATGTATCTATATCTAGGCGTGCTATAGCAGTGTCTATTTGGTCGTGCCCGTAATGCATATGGACGTACTTTTCTGCTGGCTGGTTTGTTGCTGGTACAGGGTATGCTACGCCTACCCAAAGTCTAGGGTTAATAAACGTACCGTGCGTAACGTAACACAATAAACTTGAGAGTCTATGAGCGACGATGTGACCATCAAAATCACTCTCGCTACACGGAAATATAGTTCTGGGCATTATAGTTCTCATCTCGCCCATAACCTCATCTTGCACTTGGTTGATCCAGAGGATTTTTCTGCCGAATAACTCAAATTTATGAAAAGGGTCGTACGTATCATTACCGCTGATAAATAGGTGCGTATCGTATGCTGTAGTCTGGAAGTAAGAACCACGCCCTAAGTATGGGAACGCTTCATCGGTTATCTGTTGGGCGGTTACTTGCGGGACACCTTGTTGCATATCTTCATTTTACCAATTACAAGAACGATTTTTGCTTAGGGTCGAATGTACGTATGAGTTTCAGGGCTTGAGCTTTTGTGGTTTTGTTGTTCAGGTTGATTGCTAGATGTCGTATCATCTCGCCTGTCACGTATACACTCAAGCCACAACGCTTAATCGCTGCCAACTTGATTGCTCTTTTGTCTTTTTTTCGTACAGACATAAAATGGTTGATACGGTTAAATACCAACTCATACTTACTGTAAAGAGCGACAAAATAAACTGATATTGTGTAGGCAAAAGACAACACTATAGGCAGCAGGAGCAGTTCCAGATTCTGATATGTAAACAAAGGTTTAGGATCATTTAAGAAAGCCATGGCCGTAAAGAATAAGATGACCAAGCCAATAAATACTTGCAGCCCATTTAAGAACTTACGCGTTAATTCTACGCCGTCTCCTTTCTGGTATTTTGCTACCGTCGCTAACAGCACAATTAGGGTTGTGAGTGGCACAAGCAGTAACTCAATCCATAATGCAAAGACATAAAACCAGATGAGGAACTCCAATACTATAACGACCTTGAGCGTATCTTTAGCCGTACGCTTATACAGTTCTTTTACGCCTGTAACCTTGTTGAAACTACCGAACATCACAAGTCCTGTACCGATAACCCAATAGATTGTTTCTTTCAGCACCGACAAATCCCATAAATCGAAGTATGCTAACCCCGCCACCACGAGTGCTGTGGGTACGAACGATAGGGCTAAGGGTATGAGTATCTTTGGCGTAAGTGCAGACCTAAGTACATCTGCAAAAGATTTACGCCCAACCTTCGTATAGGCAAATATCAAGAACGCAACAAGCCATAGCCCTACGGCAATCTCTCTGTTATTGAATAAACCGTCCATTAGACCTCTGGGCTATTTTTGGTCGTTATGTCTGCTGACTGCTGATAAATAGTAACTGTTTCGCCGTCAATCTCTATCCTGCCACCTAGTGTCAGTGCCCACATTATCGTTTCGGCAGTGGTAATGTAGGTATCTATCTGTTGGGCTGTTAGTTCGGTTGATCCCATTTTTACGCCACTATCCGCAAACACTATGTGAACCAGCAACTTATCGTTCAAGCCTATCGCCTGACCTCGCTTACCCTTGCTCCAGTCCGTGTCACCACCAGCATCATGACGTAGGTGATTACGGAACTGCCGTATATTTTCGCCGGTAGGTAAATTTATGCCCCTATTTCTAAGCTGTGTCTCAATACAATCAAGGTGCTCTAGGAGTGCAGACAATTCGTACATGCACCTGTCTATACCACCGCCTAAGACAAGCTTGTGGGTTTTCATTATTCGTTGTGCTTCCAGGTAGCGTTCTAGCTGAACTTTTGCACCAGCAATATACGGCTTAACAACAGCAAACATTGCTTGCGGGTTAGTCGCTATGTAGCCATCGTTCTTTTTCTTTTCGGCCATACTTACTTACTAGCCTCTATGAACTTAATAACGTCAGACTTCTTCCATCGGCGTATCTTGCGTTTACCAATACGAACGGCGGGTAGCGTACCGTCATTGTCCCAATTACGCAGGGTGTTTGGGTGCACCTTTAACATTTTGACCACCTCTGGTAGCGTCAGGTACTCCATGTTTTCGGCGTTATTCATATAACAATATCTTACATTAGATGATAAAAATTTGTATACTTGTATTTATGACACGCACCATAATTGGCGATTTAGATGAAGACCTTGAAGACAAGTCAGAACGCAAAAAACGAGTCAAAATACTTGCAGATGAGGCTAAATTAGCCAAGATACAGAAGCAGTATAAATTCACATCTGAATATCGTGATAAGGCTTTTGGTGCAAGCCAGCGTAGCGTCAACGAGCTAGAAGATTATTTTGTGTCCACTAATGAGGGCTTAAAAAAGATACTCCCTAGAGAGAAACAAAATTTTGTCATATACCTACGTAAATCCACTGATGATGATAAGAAACAGGTACGTTCGATAGAAGACCAGATGGCAGAGTGTCTAGCAAAGGCAGAAGCGTTAGGCTTGAACACAGATAAAATACCAATAATCATAGAGCGTAAATCAGCACGAAAATCTAGTGCAACCGCACCAAAATCCAAGAGGCGTGTACTGTTTGACCAGATGTTGCAGGACTTTAGAACTGGTAAGTACCACGGTCTTATTGCGTGGTCGCCAGACCGCTTATCTCGCAATATGAAGGACGGTGGAGAGATTATTGAGATGGTAGACGAGGAGTACATACAAGACCTCGTATTTTGTACCTACGAATTTGAGAATTCACCTAACGGCAAGATGATGTTGGGTATTCTTTTTGCAACATCTAAACAATACTCTGACAAACTAGCGGTAGATGTAAAGCGTGGTATTGACGGTAACATTAAAGACGGTAACTATAACGGCACAACCAAAAAGGGTTACGTTATTGAAGATAAACGCTTTATGCCAGACGACTACAATTGGAATCTGTTACGTAGAGCGGTAGATATGAGGCTGTACGAGGACAAGAGCAATACCGAAATAGCAGAGTTCTTAAATAAAGCCCACCTCACAGAACGCAAAGACCCAGACGAACCACCAACGCTTGTAAAAGTTACCAAGCAAATGGTTGGTAATATATTTGAGGACTCCTTCTATTGTGGTCTTTATAAATATGGCGACAACCTCACAAACCTCATAGAAACATCTACCTTTAGGCCACTGATAACAGCAGATGAATACATACAACTGAATAGTGATGTCGCCAAAAACTTCGGTAGAACTACGACCGTAAAGACCAATCGCAATCAACGGTTAGATTATGGTTTGTTACATAACAAAGTTATTTGTGAATATTGTGAAGTGCCTATGCAGTTCCAGCACCAAGTGCTAAAGCGTGGTAAGAATAAGGGCAGATGGGTTATTAGTTTCTACTGTCGCAACAAGGCGTGCCTACGCCACAATACCGAAGAACAGAAAAAACTAGGTATCAAATTATCTAAAAGCATTCGTGCTAAATATATTCTCGCAAGCATTGAGTGGCAATTACGCCACCTGACCAAGCAGAGTGAAGAGGCATATCGAAGATACATAGATAGATTGGACTCGCAGATTGCAGCCGATAGAGCGGTGCTAGACAATAACGTGTCTTTTGCCAAACAGCAAATACGAGAAAACGAGAAACAGTATGCAAAGTACCAGTCATTCCAACTTGATAACCCCAAAGAATATGAGAAGCACCACAGTGGTAAACTTGAACACCACCAAGAACTAATAAACTACCACCAGAACGAACTCAAAGATAACAAAGACAGAATCAAAGAACTTAACACAAGCCTGCCGAGTGAGTCAGAATTCTACGAACTCACACGTTCTAAACTGTTAGACCTACTAAACACTGAGGACATTATGGTTATTGACGCCATATGCCGTGAATTTGTTACGAACCTACGTGCTGGAAACGACTCTACCTCTGATATAAAACTAAATCCGCCATACAATTTGATGACGGATTTAGACGAAATATCTACTGGTCGGGGATAGAGGACTCGAACCTCCGACCTCCTGGTCCCAAACCAGGCGCGCTAGCCAACTGCGCCAATCCCCGAGATTTATTTATTTTATCAGATACGAGCCGATTTGGATAGCACCTCCAGCACTGTGCGTAAGGCTTGGCGTTCCGCGGCCCCCAGCTGGCTACAGCCTAATTTTTCTGGAAGGGCGTCTATGATCTTTTGGATGAGTTCCCGGCCCTTATCGGTTAAAGCCAGGGTTTTGGTCCGGCGGTCCGATTCGCTCTCGGCCCGCACCACTAATTGGTGCATGACCAGGCGGTCAATGACGCCCGTAACGTTGGACGCGTCGCACTGCATTTGCCCAGCTACCCCGCCCATGGTACTACCGCCTTGCAAAATGGTATGGAGCGCAAACAGCTGGACAGGTGTTAGGCCGTAGCTTTCGGCCACTTGGAGCATTGCCGATTTAACCCGCCATACAAGGCACAACAAATCTTCGCATGTCTGCTTAGGTGTTATTTCCATGGCCGCAGTATACTACGCAAGTTCAATATTTGACAACTTCAAGTATTTGGCTATACTGGCTGATATACTTTTTAAAAAACAAACGGAGGATGCTGTGATTGAAAACATAAAACACAAAGGGCTGGCACTCGCCGTTTTGGCGGCCGCCCAATTTATGGTTGTGCTGGATGCGACCATAACCAATGTTGCTTTGCCTGCGATTCAACAATCGCTCGGTTTCAGCTCCGAATCGCAATTACAGTGGATTGTTACCGCCTATGCCTTGGTATTCGGCGGATTCCTGCTGCTTGGCGGCCGTTTTGCCGACCTATTTGGCCGTCGCAAAATATTACTAACCGGTATTGTTGTTTTTGCTGCCGCTTCGCTGCTTGGTGGTTTTGCCCAAAACCCTGGCCAATTGGTTGTGTTCAGGGCTTTACAAGGCTTGGGCGGTGCACTTTTAGCCCCTTCGGCGTTGTCGCTCATTCTGACTATTTTTAAGGAAGGGCCGGAGCGCAACAAAGCCTTAGGCATTATGAGCATGATGGCTGCCGGTGGCGGTGCGATTGGTTTACTGCTTGGTGGACTACTGACCCAATACGTAGATTGGCGTTGGATTTTCTTTATCAATGTTCCCGTTGCCGCATTGCTAGTGGCTAGCACCCTCAAATACGTGCCTAGCATTTTGCCAACGCATAAGGCCAAGCTAGATCTTACTGGTGCTGTTACTATTACCGGTGGTTTAATGAGCCTCGTATACGCCTTGGCACAAGCTGCTCAAAATGGCTGGACAGATGGTAGTACGTTGCTAATGTTCGGCATTTCCGCTTTATTGTTGGCCGCCTTTATTGTCAACGAACTAAAAGTTAAGGCGCCCCTAGTACCAATGAGCATCTTTAAACGGCGCAACATTTCGGGCAGCTCGATCATCCAACTGCTTATGCCAGCCAGCATGTTTGGCATGTTCTTTTACTTGTCGATTTATCTGCAGCATATCCAGCACTATTCACCAACCATGGCTGGGGTCGCCAACCTACCTTTTACAATAATGATTGTGATTGTCGCGGCTATTCTTTCTAAAAAGATTGCCCACCTTAACCCAAAAATCATTTTGGTTGTAGCGGCTGCTTCTATAACAGCTGGGCTGCTGTACATGAGCAACTTGCCGGTTGAGGCTAATTACTGGCTGCACATTTTACCAGCCATCATTTTGACGGCTGGTGGTATGGCGGGCGTCTTTGTAACAACCACCGTTGTTGCTACAAGTGGTGTCAGCCACCAGGAATCTGGTCTTATCTCGGGCCTGCTTAACACCGGCCAGCAAATTGGTGGTGCGATTGGTTTGGCTGTGCTGACAGTTGTTTCCACCACCGTAACGCGTAACGATATGCTCACAGCGAACAATCCAGCAGCTTTTACCGGCGCCATTGTTCATGGTTTCCAACAAGGTTTTTTGGCTGCATCGCTGTTTGCTGTAGCCGCAGGTGTCGTTGCCTTGGTCATCCTTAAAACACACAAGCCAACCAAGAGCGACCTTAAGCACGAGGCCGAAAACGAAGCCGAAGCCTTGCCAGCTGTCCCAGGCGTTTAAAATCTTGGTATTTGTCTTCTTATACCTTATGATCAGGTCAGATAGACGTAACGGTAAAGGAATGTATTGAGCCTAGAAACTATAAAACTTGCCAACAGCGTATTCGAAGAATACATAAGCGAAAAAGACGTCGCAAAAAGAACCGAGGAGATTGCCGAACAAATCGTAACAGATTATGAAGGCAGGGATCTCCATATGATTTACATTGCCGCAGGGGGAGTATACTGGCATGTCGATCTTGCTAGGGCCATCCGCAGGCAAAGCGCCACACAGGTACTCACCGAGGATTCACTGCGTGTTAGCAGCTATGGGTTGGGCACAACATCTTCTGGCATCGTAAGGCCGCATGCCAAGCTTCGCTTTCCTGTCGGTGATAAGCATGTGCTTCTGGTTGATGAGATTGCCGACACAGGCCTGACCCTGCAATATGTCGTTAACGGGTTAAGTCGTGGGGCTTTTGACCCTCCTGGCTCAGCAGGTCAGCCACCAGCATCACTTGAAGTCGCAGTCCTAACAAGAAAGCACGAAGTATTCAAGGGTGGTCCTATAACATATCTTGGGTTTGATGTACCAAATGACTTTTTGGTCGGCTGTGGCATGGACTATAAAGAGCAAGGTAGGGAGCTGCCTGCCATTTATAGAAAAATCGGCTAATCAGCGCACAATATGTACGGGTATGATCTTGTGACTTAGCATGCTTTGAGTCGTTTGGATAAGCACCGCATTAAACTGCATGCGGCCAGAGGTTTCGATAACGTTGCGCGTAACTTGGCCGTCGCGCCAACGAGTTATGAGACTGTCGAACTTTACACCAAGGCTTGAATCGAGCGAGCCACACATGCCTACATCCGTAATGTGCGCTGTGCCTTTGGGCAGCACATCGGCATCGGCGGTTGGCACATGCCAGTGGTCACCAATTACCGCTGTTACGCGGCCATCTAAATAGTAGCCGATAATCCTTTTTTCGCTGCTAAAATCGCCGTGGAAATTAACAATGGTGGCTACGCGCGTAACAGCCTTTTCTTTTTCTAAAATAGCGTCGATGGTTTTAAGCGGATTGTCGGTTGGTTTGTCGGCATCCTTGCCCACAATCTGCCCAAGCAAGCTTACAACCAACACCTTGCCTTTTAGCGTATCGATGTACTTGTAACCTTTGTCTGCTGTTTTTGGATAGTTTGCCGGGCAAACAATTGGTTCATTGGGATTTTCCAATAGTTCGATTATTTCATCACGGAATAGCGTGTGGTTGCCACCAGTACAAAAATCGACACCGGCAGCTTGCAAACGCCGAAAGTCACTAACCCGCACACCTTTACCATCGCTTACATTCTCGGCCTGGGCGATTACCAGATCGACCCTGTGTTCTTGGCGTAATTTTGGCAAATATTTCTCTACGACTTGCAGGCCCGGCTCGGCCATGACATCACCGACATATAAAATGTTCATTTTTTTGGCCCCACAATGGTGCGCAGCTTTGGGCGTACTTGCTCGAAAATCCACTGATGGCCGGCATCGTTGGGATGCATGCCGTCAGCAGTTAAATACTGCTTGGTCCAATCTGTTGGGGCGGTGTCAAACAATGTAATACAGGGTATTTTTTCGGTTTTACAAGCTAGGGCCAGAGCCTCCTCAAACCGGTGGATACGTTGATTCTCGAAGTACGACGTCCCGCCAGTTAGCGGATTACGCTTGGGGTGCACCTTGGCTTGGTCTACCGGCACCAGCCCTACGCACCACACATGGTTGGCGTATTCTTTAGCAAGCCGGATAAATGCCTGGGCATTTGTGGCAAATTCGTCTGGAGTGTACAAATAATTATCGGGCTTGCTACTTGCTTTGGAGTCGTTGGTGCCCGCCGAAAAAAGTATATACGTGTTTTTAGGATCTTTTTGTTCTATCCGGGCCAGTGTTTCAACTTCAAACCGCCCAACAATATCACGAGTGGTGTTGCCAATAACGCCAAGCTCGTAAACGGCACACTGCAATCCCGCGCCATGCACATCAGCCATCTCCTGGTGTAACCAATTTTTTAACTTGTCAACCCAACCACCTTGTTCACCCCCAATACCGTGGGTGATGCTTGCTCCAAATACCAGCAGTGTTTTCATAGCTCTATTGTAACCGATCAAAAAACTCTTGCCAGGAGTGGATAGTGTAGGTTGGCTTGCAGCTTTGGAGTTCAGACAAGGGGTGTTGAGACTCATGTTCGGGGGGATAAAACAACAATGTATCCGTCCCGGCGTTGTTGCCAGCCAATAAATCCTTGGGTGAATCGCCAATCATGATTGCTCGGCTTGGTGCTATTTTTAGTTTTTCCAAAACGAGCAACAAACCACTAGGGTCTGGCTTTTGAGCCTTCATTTCATCACCGGTTATAATTATGTCAAAAAAATCTAGCAGTTTATGGTTGCCGACAGCAACGTTTATAACATCGCGGTATGACGCCGTTACAAGGGCAACTTTTTTGCCCTGCTGCCTGAGCGTATTCAGCACATCTTGGGCGCCAGGAAACAAATCTACCAACGGAAATTGTTGCTTGGCAATTGTTTGTAGCTCTTTTGTTAAGGCTTTTATTTCCACTTCGGAAAAACCGAATTCCCGTAGACCCTCTTCGTAGCGTCCAAAAAGCTGCTTAACAATTTGCCCATCACTAACCGTAATATTGTGCCGTCTAAGTTGACGATGCATTATACTTAGCCACATATCATGGCTTTGCGCAAGTGTACCATCCCAGTCGAATAAATAAGCTTCGTAGTGTTTCATTTTGCTAGTCTAGCAGATATTTACGTATACTGCCGTTTTTAAGATCTTCTAGCGTAAGGTATTGCGATAATGGCAAACCTTTATATACGACGTACAGCATAGTCTCGAGGCTACCATGGCCGACAATCAGAATGTGTTCTTCGGGCAACGTTTTAAACCAGACGAACAGCTTCCGCACCCGCTCGGCGAGTTGCTCAATCGTCTCTAGACCGTCAACATCGTCATTGTCGACTTGTTCGTTTAGTTTGGGGTTCTGCCAACTTTTTCCAGTAGCTTCCCCAAAATCTCGTTCGGCCAATAATGGTTGAATCCGAATCTGGGTGCGATAGCCATTTTTTTGCGCGATACACTCAGCAGTTTGTCTTGCTCGTTTTAGGGGCGAAGAAACAATACTGTCAATCGGCATGTGCTGTAATCTTGCCGCCAGTTCTTCGGCCTGCTTCAAACCCAGCGCAGTTAACGGCGAATCGAGCCGCGACCCGGCAAATATTTTATCGACATTGGCCTGTGACTGACCATGACGAACAAAGTAGATTGTCTTCATCTTTGCCATTATAGCCCGGTTTTTGTAATCTCTACCATTTCGTCAAAGACTGGGCGAACGAGGTCAAAGATAGCTTGGTGACCTGGGTTGGTGGGATGAATTTTATCAGCTGCGACAGAATAGCCTCGATGGCTGCTTGTCGCCTCAAAAAGTAGCAAATACTTGTAAGGCCGGCAGAGTTTAAATGCTTCGGCCTGAAGGGCACGGTTAGTCACGGTTTCATACAGCTCTATCGCTTCCTTAACGGTAGACGTACCATACACTCGGTTTGCCAAATCGCTCCTTAAAGCTGGTGGACCAACATATAAAATACCCCTACCTCCGCCAAACGCGATGCAGCATCACCTATAGCCAAGGTGTACCTTTTGAGATCTAGTGGATCCCTATGTTCCCGGAAAGCGTTAAATACATCTTGCATTCCCAGAGAAACAACAGATAAATTTGGCCTACCACCAAAGCGATAATACATACTTACCGTCGTCTGATCCCCGACTACCTTAGTCGACATCGGTTACTTGGCGAATTCGATGGCACGGGTTTCGCGGATGACGTTAACCTTAATGGTGCCCGGGTATTGCATTGTCGACTCAATTTTAGTGGCAATGTCGCGCGCTAGTTTGATGGCTGCTAAATCGTCGATACTCTGCGGTTTAACAAACACACGCACTTCGCGGCCGGCGCTGATGGCGTAGGATTTTTCGATGCCGCTAAAGCTATTTGCAACATTTTCGAGTTCCTTCATGCGCTCGGCAAAATTCTCGGCGCTAATGTTACGGGCGCCAGGGCGGCTGGCGCTAATAGCGTCTACAACACGGATAATTAAGGCTTCTACACTCGTCGCTTCTACGTCGTCGTGGTGCTGCTCGGCAGCCAAAGCAACTTCTTCTGGCGCGCCGTATTTGCGCAAAATTTCGCCGGAAATGTGGTGGTGCTTGCCCTCCATTTTGTGGGTAAGCGCCTTGCCCAGGTCGTGTACTAACGCTGCGTACTTAGCAGTTTTAACGTTAGCGCCAACTTCCTCGGCGATAATACCGGCAATATGCGCCATTTCGGTCGAGTGTTTGAGTACGTTCTGGCCGTAGCTGGTACGATATCTCAGCTCACCTAACAGGTGCAAAATTTCTTTGGGGATACCGATAACACCGACTTCGCGGGCGGCATCTTCACCGGCTCGGATTACATCTTTTTCGACGTTCTTTTGCGCCTTCTCAACAACTTCTTCGATACGGCCAGGGTGGATACGGCCGTCCTTCATAAGCATTTCAACGGCTTGGCGGGCAACCTCACGGCGCACAGGGTCAAAACTGCTTAATACAATGTAGCCAGGGGTATCGTCTACCATAATGTCGACGCCAGTGGCACGCTGCAAGGCCTGAATGTTGCGGCCTTCTTTACCTATAATGCGGCCCTTCATTTCCTCGTCTTCGAGTTTGACGCTGGTGACAGTGCGCTCAGCCGTGACTTCACTAGCCATACGCTCCATCGCAGTCGTGATGATCAATGCAGCTTGTTCTTCGGCATTGTCTTTGGCTTCATTTTGCAGTTTGCCAATCAGACCTGCGAGGTCGTGTTTAATGTCACGCTCGGTCATTTGCATGAGTTTTTCGGCGGCGTCTTCCTTTTTGAGGCCGGCGATTTTCTCAAGCTTCTCCTGCTGTTTTTTGCGAATGTCGCGAATTTCGTCTTTCAAGCCTTCGACTTCGCCTTCGCTAGTGCGCAGCTTTTCGGTGCGTTTGTCGAGATCGTCAAGCTTTTTGTCGAGTGTTTCTTCGCGGGCCACTAAGCGGCCTTCAATATCCTTGAGCTCGCGGCGGCGAGTCTGTTCTTCTTTGCGGGCCTCGTCTGCAAGTTTAGCCGCTTCTTCGCGGGCGTCATCCAATAATTTGGCAGCTTCACGTTTGGCTTTTGCCAATTCTTTGCCGGCTTGCTCGGCTGCCGAACCCATTTTGCGTTTCGTCACATAATTGTTCGCCCCAAAGCCCACGCCAAGCCCAACCACAGCAAGCACTATGGTAATTACATCCATAACAGTCCTTTCTATCGGTACAGATTACGCCCTGGCAATCGCTATCACGTCTCTAGCCTGGCAACAAATCTGGAAATCGAATAAAATTAGAAAATATTTAGCGTAGGTTTGCTAGACAAGTCAAGCAAATCCTTGTATAGAACTATACGCGCTTGGCTCGGACTGGTCAATATGATGCAGCATTTTACTGCTGTTCGGCAAAGACAACTAGGCGGTCCTCGTAGTGATTACCAGTTGCATCGAGCTCGCCGGTACATGTAATAAGATTAAGGCCGGGTTTTCCAGAAGTAACCGGTGTCATCGCTGCGCCCATCATTTCGGAGCTGTCGGATGGATATGTCTTGGTTTTAATGACTGTATAGGTGTAGATTTTGCCATCGCCACGCTCGATCGATAGTTCATCGCCCTTCTTCAAATTCTTTAATTCCGCAAAAACGCCGGGCTTGGTTGGGCCGTGAACATGGCCGTCTATTACCATTGCACCCGGCTGGCCAGGTTCAGAACTACCACCATACCAACCGGTGTCATAAATATTGCCGGGTGAAGCAATCGCCCCCTTGTTGTCTACGCCTAACTTGAGCACCCGTGCAGTAACGTCCAGCTTGGGAATGCTAATAATCCTAGGCGCATTAGCGGCAACATGGTACGCGGTAACGTCAGGTTTGTCACTTTCACCTGGCATGTCGCCAACCATTGGAGCTTCGCTATTAGAGTTACTGGTTTGCATCTGCTCGACCTGCGCTTCGACGTGACGGTTTGTCAACAAGCCATCTACCGCCACGCCAATACCAACAATAA